>NZ_JASATC010000018.1:0-110463 GCF_038440135.1 Pseudomonas sp. OTU5201
AAGGCTCTTGGCTGGATGGGAAATTTCTCGCAACAGCTAACGCAGACATAGCGAACTCATTCGCCAAAGGCGGCGCAGCCGTCCCGGCTGACCTTGCAGGGCAGACCTTCGGCCTGCTTGGCGATTGAAATCGCCCCGACAGATATGTGCCAAGAGCGACGTCCATCACAGCCTGCAACTTGGCCGAAAATATCTCCTTTTGACCTGATCTATCGTTCTGCACCTACTAGGCTGCTGACAGAATCGGGACAAACAAGGGCCGCGTCACCAGCAGAAAAAGAAAAGCCCAATAAGAACAAACCCTTAGAGCTTGTGATCAGCATGACTAGCGCGATCAGCGTCGAACGTGTGTGCATGGAGTTCGGTGATCCGGGGCAGGGCGTGAAGGCCCTCGACGAAGTGTCCCTGGAAATCCGCGCCAACGAGTTCTTCACCCTCCTCGGCCCGTCCGGCTGCGGCAAGACCACCCTCTTGCGACTCATCGCGGGCTTCGAGCAACCCAGTTCCGGCGCCATCCGCCTTTACGGCGAACCGATGCAGGGCCTCCCCCCCTTCCGTCGTCCCGTCAACACCGTCTTCCAGAGCTACGCCCTGTTCCCGCACATGACGGTGGCGCAGAACATCGCCTTCGGCCTGGAGATGCGCGGCCTGGGCCGCGACGAGATCGAGCAGACGGTGCAGCGCATGTTGGAACTGGTGAAACTGCCGGACGTGGGCCGGCGTCGAGCCGACCAGCTCTCCGGCGGCCAGCAGCAGCGCATTGCCCTGGCTCGCGCCCTGGCCAACAAGCCCAAGGTGCTGCTGCTGGACGAATCGCTCTCGGCGCTGGACCAGAAGCTGCGCAAGGACATGCAGATTGAACTCAAGCGTCTGCAGCACGAAACAGGCATCACCTTCATCTTCGTCACCCACGACCAGGAAGAAGCCCTGACCATGTCCGACCGCATCGCGGTGATGAGCAAGGGGTGCATCCTCCAGGTCGGCACCCCGACGGAAATCTATGAAGCACCGCTAAACCGCACGGTTGCGGATTTCATCGGCGAAACCAACTTCCTCGAGGGCGAAGCCCTGGAGCGGGGCGTGCTGTTGCCAGACGGCCAGTTGCTCAGCGCCTTCAGCCCGCGCCGTGGCGCCGTGACCCTGGCGATCCGCCCGGAGCGCGCCTGCCTCGACAAGCAGGGCAACCTGGCCGGCGAAATCGAGAACGTGGTCTATGTCGGCACCGACACCGTCTACCACCTCAACATCGCCGGGCAGAGCGGCTTCCGCGTCCGCCAGCAGAACCGCAACGGCGCGCTGAACGCCTACTCCGCCGGCGAGAAGGTGCGGGTACAGGTGCCCAGCGAAGCCATCCGGGTGCTGGCCGAATGAGCACCCCGCGCGCCCGGGCAGAACGCCGCCAGCTGCGCCGACGCTTGCTGCTGACCAGCCCGGCCATGCTCGCCCTGCTTGTGTTTCTGGTGCTGCCGCTGGGAATCATGTTCCTGGTATCCGTCCTGGTGCCGGGCGATTACGGCGGCGTGAAATGGGACCAGTACTCGCTGGAGGCCTATGTCAACTTCCTCTACGAACGCGACCTGGACGACAGCCTGGTGTTCAACACCGATTACCTGCAGATCTTCCAGCGCTCCTTCTGGCTCTCGGTACTGACCACCGTCGGCTGCCTGCTGATCGGTTTCCCCACTGCGCTCTACCTGGCACTGCAGAGCGAGCGCAAGCGCAACCTGCTGCTGTTCTTGGTCACCGTGCCCTTCTGGACCAACCTGCTGGTACGGGTCTATGCGTGGATCCTGCTGCTGCGCAACGGTGGCCTGGTGGACAGCGGACTTGGTGTCTTCGGCCTGTCCGACGGCGCCCTGGGCCTGCTCTACACCGACGTGGCCGTGGTGATCGGCCTGCTCTACACCTTCCTGCCCTTCATGGTACTGCCCATCTACACCAGCCTCGAGAAGCTTGACTGGCGCCTGGTGGAAGCCGCCTTCGACCTCGGCGCCAACCGCTTCCAGGCCCTGCGCCGGGTCATCGTGCCGCTGGCCATGCCGGGCATAGTCGCCGGCGCGATCCTGGTGTTCATTCCGTCGCTCGGCAACTACATCATTCCCGAGCTGCTCGGGGGCGGTAAGTCGCTGATGATCGGCAACCTGATCCAGCTGCAGTTTGGCGCCTCCCACAACTGGCCGCTGGGCGCGGCGCTGTCCTTCGCCCTGCTGGGCTTTGTGCTGCTGGCGATGCTGTTTTACAGCCTGCGCTTCAAGCAGGCCGCCGGAGGCCATCCATGAACACGCGCAATCCGCTCTGGCGCTTCACCGGCGTACGCCCCACCGCCTGGCTGTTCTTCGCCTTTCTCTACCTGCCGATCTTGGTGCTGGTGGCGCTCAGCTTCAACAGCGGGCAATCGGCGACCATCTGGGAAAGCTTCAGCCTGAAGTGGTACTCGGTGGTGGCCAACGATCCGGAAATCGTCCGGGCGGCGAAGAACTCGCTGATAGTCGCCACCTTCGCCACGCTGATCGCCACGTCCCTGGCCACCCTCGCCGCGCTCGGCATGCGCGGCCGCGCTTTCCGTGGGCAAACGCTGATGAGCGGCGTACTCGGCCTGCCGCTGCTGGTGCCGGAAATCGTCACCGCCGTCGCCACGCTGATGTTCTTCGCCTTCATCGGCCTGAAGCTCTCGCTCTTCACCATCCTCATCGCCCACGTGGTGTTCTGCCTCCCTTTTGCCTACCTGCCGATCCGCGCCCGCCTGGAGGGCATGGACCCGCGCCTGGCCGAAGCCGCCGCCGACCTCTACGCCTCGCCCTGGAAGGCCTTCTGGAAAGTGACTTTCCCGCTGCTGATGCCCGGCATCCTTTCCGGCGCCATGCTGGCCTTCATCATTTCCATGGACGACTTCGTCATCACCTACTTCGTCGCCGGAGCCGGGTCCACCACCCTGCCGGTGTACATCTTCAGCTCTATCCGGATGGGAATTTCGCCAAAGATCAACGCGATATCCTCGATCATCCTCGTGATTTCCATAGCTTTCGTTGCATTGTCCTACTACGTCGGGCAGCGCAAGCGCTGACCCGCTTTCGACCAGCAAGGAGCTTGACCATGACCCGCCGTACCCCGCTTGCATTCGCTGTACTGCTCGCCACCGGCCTGACCGGTTCCGCCCAGGCCGCAGGCACCCTTCACTTTGCCAACTGGTCGGACTACTTTCCGCCGGAGCTGCTGAAGAAGTTCGAGAAGGACACCGGCATCAAGGCCACCCTGGACGCCTACGACAGCAACGAAACCCTGTTGGCCAAGCTCAAGGCCGGGGGCGGTGCCTACGACGTGGTGGTGCCGTCGGACAGCTTCATCCAAATCATGGCCGGCGACGGGCTGCTGCAGAAACTCGACAAGAGCAAGCTGCCCAACCTGAAGAACCTCAAGACCAACTTCCAGACCCTCGATTTCGACCCCGGCCACGACTACAGCGTGCCTTACCTCTGGGGCACCACCGGCTACAGCTATGACAGCAAGCAGGTGCCGGGCGGCAAGCTGGACGAGAGCTGGAAGCCCTTCTTCGAGCCGTCGGCCGAGCTGAAAGGCAAGGTCGTGGCGCTGAACTCCATTGAAGACCTTTACATTGCCGCGTCCCACTACCTGTCCATCGACCAGTGCACCGAGGACCCGAAGGACGCGAAGAAGATCCAGGACCTGCTACTGGCGCAGAAACCGCTGCTGGCGATGTACAACAGCGATGGCACCATCGAGCGCATGGCCGCCGGCGAAGTGGCCATGCACATGCAGTGGAACGGCGCCTTCCACCGCGCCCATGCCCAGCGCGAAAGCCTGGTTTACGTCTATCCGAAAGAAGGCATCCACGTCTTCATCGACAACCTCGTGATTCCCAAGGACGCGGTGAACGTCGAGGAAGCCCACGCCTTCATCAACTGGATGATGCTGCCGGAAAACATCGCCGCCGCTTCCAATTTCGCCAAGTACAACAACGCCATCGAGGGCTCGGACACGTTCATGGAGAAGGAACTGTTTGACGACCCGGCCATCAACACCCCGCAAGACAAACTCGACCGCCTGCGCACCTTCAAACTCTGCTCGCCCAAAGCCCTGAGCCTGCGCAGCAAGGTGTGGACCAAGCTGAAGAAATAAGACACCAGCCATAGCCCGTAGGATGGCGTGGAGCGAAGCGATACCCATCGGCGATGGTGATGGGTATCGCAGGCTCCACCCATCCTACTCAGCTGAGGAAGCAAGCACCCCACCTCATCAACCGGCCATTGAAGTTGGCCATTTCGATCCCATTTTGACCCTTTGCGGGGTTCTGCCCCCGATTGGGCGCTGACAGAATCGAAGCGCATACAGCTAGCAGGTGCCCCACAGACGGGTGCCGATCCAACAAGAACAACGGCTAGAGAGATATCAAAATGCCCTGTGCACATGCGCTTCGCACCGCCCTTCCTCCTTCCGTCCAACGGACGCCCCAACTCCACCCTTACTGACTGCCCGCGCACAGCCGGATGCGCAACGGACCCGGCCTAGCACCTGCCTGGATGGCTCGCCTTGCGACCCAGGCGCCGCCCAGCGGCGCGCAGTAAATCGGAGAGAAGAACAATGTCCAGCCCGTCCGCCCGCCTCGACAAGAGCGGCAGCCTACCCAATGAATTCACCCACAGCGCCCAGGGCACGGCCCTGCGCCGGATACTCGGGTTGCCCGCCCTGGTGTTCTTCGGCCTGGTCTACATGGTGCCGCTGACCATCTTCACCACCTACGGCGTCGTCACAGAAATGACAGGCGGACGCACCGCCCTAGCCTACGTGGTGACCCTGCTGGCGATGATCTTCACCGCCCTGTCCTACAGTTTCATGGTCCGCCGCTACCCCATCGCCGGCTCCGCGTACTCCTACACCAGTCTGAGTTTCGGCCCCAGCGTCGGCTTCCTGGCCGGCTGGTCACTTCTGCTGGATTACCTGTTCCTGCCGATGATCAACTACCTGGTGATCGGCCTGTTCCTCAATATCGCCTTCCCCGAGGTGCCCGCCTGGGTCTTCGTGGTCAGCGCCATCGGCCTGGTGACCGTGCTGAACGTCCTTGGCATCAGCTCAGTGTCGGGCATGAGCAACCTGATCGTGGCCGCCCAGGTAATCTTTGTCCTGGTGTTCCTGGCCATGGCCGGCAAGAGTCTGTTCGGCGCCCCCATCGACTTCACCGCACCCTTCATTGGCGATGGTAGCCAGCCCGGACTGGCGCCGTTGATGGCCGGCGCAGCGGTGCTTTGCCTATCGTTCCTCGGCTTCGACGCGGTTTCGACCCTGGCCGAGGAAGCCCGAGACCCGAAGCGCGACATCCCGCGTGCGATCATCATCACCACCCTCTGTGCCGGCGTACTGTTCTTCGTGCTGTCGCTGGTGGCGCAACTGGTGTTCCCCGGCAGCAGCTTCAAGGATGTGGATGCCGCCGCCAACGAAGTGATGTTGCAGGCTGGGGGCCAGTTCCTCGCCGCCTTCTTCACCGCCACCTACGTGGCTGGCGCTGCCGGTTCGGCGCTGGCTTCCCAGGCGTCGGTTTCGCGCATCCTCTATAGCATGGGTCGTGACGGCATCCTGCCACGTCGCCTGTTCGCTACCCTGTCGGCACGCTTCCACACCCCGACCGTGGCTATCCTGATCGTGTCGCTGGTATCGCTGCTGGCAGTGGTGATCGACCTCGCCACCCTGGCCTCGATGATCAGCTTCGGCGCCCTGGTTGCCTTCTCTGCCGTGAACCTGGCGGTGATCCGCACCCACCTGTTCGACGGCCGCCCGCGCCGGCCGGGCGACTTGCTGCGCTACGGGCTTGTCCCGCTGATCGGCTTCGCGCTGATCGCCTGGCTCTGGACAAGCCTGTCGGGGCTGACCCTGGCCATCGGCCTTGGCTGGTTCGCCATTGGCCTGGCCTACCTCGCCGCGCAGACTGGCGGCTTCCGCCGCAAGGCGCCGCAGGTGCAGTTTTCCGAGCACGAATGAACCCGATGACGCGCTAGCCGAAAGGAGACGCTGATGCTGACGATCTATTCCGACGACCACCACTTGCACCACGGCAAGCATGAGCTGATCGGTGGCCAGTTCACCCCCTGCTTCGAGAAGCCGAGCCGCGCCGACATGGTGCTGGACCGCGCCAGGGCGGTGGACCTGGGCGCCATCCAGGCGCCGACCGACTTCGGTCTATCGCCCATCCTGCGCGTGCACAGTGAAGGCTTCGTCAATTTCCTGAAGAACGCCTGGGGCGACTGGCAGGCCAAGGGCCGTAGTCATGACATGCTGCCGATCGCCTGGCCGACCCGGCGCCTGCGGCAGGTAGAACCCACCGATATCGATGGTCGCCTGGGCTATTACTCCTTTGACGCTGGCGCGCCCATCACCGCCGGAACCTGGCAGGCCATCACCAGCTCGGCCAACGTCGCGCTCAGCGGCCAGACGGAGCTTCGCAAGGGCGCACGCGGCATCTTCTCCCTGTGCCGTCCGCCGGGCCACCACGCCGCCGCCGACTACATGGGCGGCTACTGCTACCTGAATAACGCAGCCATTGCCGTGCAGGCCATGCTGGATGCCGGCGCGAAGCGGGTTGCTGTGCTGGATGTGGACTACCACCACGGCAATGGCACCCAGGACATCTTCTACGACCGTGCAGATGTGCTTTTCACCTCGATCCACGGCGATCCGCGCTTCGAGTACCCGTACTACCTGGGCTTCGCGGACGAGAAAGGCGTGGGTGCGGGCGAAGGCTTCAATTTCAATTACCCGCTGGCCTCGGGCATCGACTGGTCGGTTTGGAGCCTTGCCCTCGCCGACGCCTGCCGGCAGATCGCCGAGTACGCGCCGGATGCGCTGGTGGTATCGCTGGGCGTGGATACCTTCAAGGAAGACCCCATCTCGCAATTCAAGCTGGACAGCCCGGATTACCTGCGCATGGGCGAAATCATCGGCAAGCTCGGCCTGCAGACGCTGTTTGTTATGGAAGGGGGCTATGCGGTGGAGGAGATCGGCATCAACGCGATCAATGTGTTGCAGGGGTTCGACAGCGTGGCGTGAGGCGCTTTGTAGGAGCGAGCTTGCTCGCGAATGGTCCACGATGCCGGGCGATTCGCCAGCAAGCTGGCTCCTACGGTCGTAAACACGTCGTTACTTCACCTGCTCGACGAATTCCACATCCACTTCGCGGCCCATCAGGTCGCGGTCCACTTCACCGGTCAGCTTGACGGTGACCTTGTCGTCGATGGTCATCGGCGGCCAATCCTCGTCGTCGATTTCCACCTTCATGGTTCCGGTGGCGTCCTTGAACTCGTAGATATCGCCCTTGATGCGCTTGACGATCTGCCCCTGCATCACCACTGGTGCATCGTCGGCGGCCTCCAGCGCGGCCGCGACAGTGGTGATCTGGGAAGCGGCACCAGGGCCGGTGTAGTTGCTGGCCATGACGGCGGTGGAGAACAGCGGAACGGCTAGCAGAGCGAGGTATTTGGCTTTCATGGAGATGATCCCGTGTATGTGTGGAAGACGGGATCAGGCTACGGCGGCTGGCTGAAACGAGGCTTAAATGCGCCTTAAGCGAAGCTTAACGGCGGGTGCCCTAACTCGGACCGACGCTGGCCACCAGCTGCTTTCGGAACACGTAGAACAGGTTCGGCTCGCTGACGACGTAGATGTCGCCACTCTCGTCCATGGCCACGCCTTCGGCGCGGGGGATGCCGCTTTCAAGACCATTCATGCCACCGAGCAGGCTGATGAAGCTGACAGGCTCGCCCTGCTCGTCCAGCTCCAGCAGGAGATTGGACTGGGCGGAAAGCACCAGCAGGTGCCCAGTACGCGGGTCGATGCTCAATGCCGAAAGATTGCGCATGCCCAGGCCATAGCTGGGCAGCGGTCGAAGTACATCGCTGTGGGCTTCGCTGCCGTCGCTGCCGAGGCTGAACAACGCAACGGGGCCACGCTCCTTGCCGAGAATAAGCCGGCCCTGGGCCGGGTCCCAGGCGATGCCTTCGAAGCCCTTGTTGCCCGAATCGGGGAAACCGAGGTCGAACTCAGGCGTACTACCGGCGCTCAACTCGCGTGTTTCCGGGTCCAGCTCGAAAATCGACAAGGTGCGGCGGCGTTCATCGGTCACCGCCACATGACCACCTTCGAGCACGGCCACGCCTTCGGGATTGGAGAAGCCTTTCAGCGGAATCTTGCGCAGCACCTCGCCGTCTCGGCTCAGCTCCACCAGGGTCGGTGACTTGCCGGTGACGGTGAACAGGGTACCGGTAACCGGGTTGTAGGCCAGGTCCGAGGTTTCGTCGTTCTCCAGGCCAGCCAGTGGCTTGCCCTGCAGCACGGCCCTGTAGCCCGGCAGCCAGATGCTGTCGGCGCGCTGCGCCTGGGTCAGTTGCTGCTCACCCAGCCATACCAGGGCGCGGTCGTCCCAGTGCATGTAACGAGTCAGGGCGGTGGTCCCGGCGAAGGCGGCGACCAGTCCCAGCATCAGCCTGCGGCGGCGGATGAACGGCAGGAGGCGGAGCGGCATCGGATACTACTCAACGAAAGAGTGGCTAATAGATAGCCATATGCCAGTGAAAGTTTCGTGAAATGCATCTCCGCCGGTCGGCCGGATCAGATGACCCGGCTTTCGAAGCGGCTGTGGCCAACCAGTTCCAGCACCAGGTTATCACCCTGGTTCAGCGGGCCGACGCCCACCGGGGTACCGGTGAGGATGACGTCACCCGGTTGCAGGCTGAAGTGACCCGCCATGTGCTGGATCAACGGAAGGATGGGGTTGAGCATGTCACGGCTGTTGCCGTCCTGGCGGACTTCGCCGTTGATGGTCAGGCGAATGCCAATGTCGTCCAACTGTTCCGGCGCGTCGCCCGGCACGAAGGGCGCCAACACGCAGGCACCGTCGAAACTCTTGGCGATTTCCCAGGGCAGGCCCTTCTCCTTGAGCTTCGCTTGCACGTCGCGCAGGGTCAGGTCAAGGGCGGGCGCAAAGCCGGAGATGGCGTCACGCACTTCCTCTTCGTTCGGGTGGCGCGACAGCGGTTTGCCGATCAGCACGGCGATTTCCGCTTCAAAATGCACCGCGCCACGGTCCTGGGGAATGCTGAAGCCACCGGCCAGCGGCACCACGCAGGAGCCCGGCTTGATGAACAGCAGCGGCTCGGTGGGCACGGGGTTGTTCAGTTCCCTGGCGTGCTCGGCGTAGTTGCGGCCGACGCAGACCACCTTACCCAGGGAAAAGTGGATCGAGGTGCCATCGACATAGTGATGCTGGTAGCTCATTTACCGACTCCTGAACGGTCCATAAAGCAAAACGGCGGATGATCCTTCCGGAGTCATCCGCCGCTTTCTTGCTTATTTGAAAATCTTTCCGGGGTTCATGATCCCGTTTGGATCAAATACCGCCTTGATCGCCTTCATCACCGCGATCTCCGGCTCCGAGCGGCTGTAGCCGAGGTAGTCGCGCTTGGTCATGCCCACGCCGTGCTCGGCGGAGATCGAGCCGTTGTACTTCTCGACGGTCTCGAACACCCACTTGTTCACGGTGGCGCACTTGGCGAAGAACTCGTCCTTGGACAGGTTGTCCGGCTTGAGGATGTTCAGATGCAGGTTGCCGTCGCCGATGTGGCCGAACCAGACCACTTCGAAGTCCGGGTAGTTGGCTTCGACGATGGCATCGATGTCGTGCAGGAAGGCCGGTACCTTGGAAACGGTGACCGAGACGTCGTTCTTGTACGGCGTCCAGTGGGAGATGGTCTCGGAGATGTACTCGCGCAGCTTCCAGAGGTTCTGCAGTTGCTGCTCGCTCTGGCTCATCACGCCATCCAGCACCCAGCCCTGCTCGACGCAATGTTCGAAGGTGGCCAGGGCGTCGTTGGCGATCTCTTCGCTAGCGGCTTCGAACTCCAGCAGCGCATAGAAGGGGCAATCGGTTTCGAACGGAGCCGGCACGTCGCCGCGGGCCAGGACCTTGGCCATGGCCTTGTCGGAGAAGAACTCGAAGGCGGTCAGGTCCAGCTTGCTCTGGAAGGCATGCAGCACTGGCATGATCGAGTCCAGGTCAGGCGAGCCCAGCACCATCGCGGTGAGGTTCTTCGGCGCACGATCCAGGCGCATGGTGGCTTCCACCACGAACCCCAGGGTGCCTTCGGCGCCGATGAACAGCTGGCGCATGTCGTAGCCGGTGGCGTTCTTGATCAGGTCTTTGTTCAGCTCCAGCAGGTCGCCAGCGCCGGTGACTACCTTCAGGCCGGCTACCCAGTTACGGGTCATGCCGTAGCGAATAACCTTGATCCCGCCGGCATTGGTACCGATATTTCCGCCAATCTGGCTGGAACCGGCAGACGCGAAGTCCACCGGGTAATACAGGCCCTTTTCCTCGGCGAAGTTCTGCAGCTGCTCGGTAACCACGCCCGGCTGGCAGACCACGGTGCGGTCGAACTCGTTGAATTCGAGAATCTGGTTCATATAGTCGAAGGCGACCACGACCTCGCCATTGGCTGCTACAGCCGCGGCGGAGAGGCCGGTACGGCCGCCTGAGGGGACCAGCGCGACCTTGTGCTGGTTGGCCCAGCGAACGATTGCCTGTACTTGCTCGATGCTCTTGGGGAAGACGATGGCGCTGGGGGCAGGGGCGAAATGCTTGGTCCAGTCCTTGCCGTAAGCCTCCAGGGACGCGGCGTCGGTCAGCACCTTGCCGGGCTCAACCAGGGTCTTCAGCTCTTCGATCAGGGCAACGTTGGTCATCAGCGGAACTCTCAAATCATTCATGGTCGCCCTGAGAACGATTCAGGTCGCAACCGAGCAAGGGAAAAGGAGATCATGCTAGCATACGCACCCCGCGAATCGTGCTCTCCAGCCGATTTTCCGGGTAGCAGCCAAGTCCCCCCACGGCCCGCTTCTGTCATTTTTACCGGGATACATAGGTACGCAGATGAGCAAGACCTCTCTCGAAAAGAGCAAGATCAAGTTCCTTCTCCTCGAAGGTGTCCACCAGAATGCCGTGGACACCCTGAAGGCCGCCGGGTACACCAATATCGAGTACCTCAAGGGCGCCCTCTCGGGTGATGAACTGAAAGAGAAGATCGCCGACGTCCACTTCATCGGCATCCGCTCGCGTACCCAGCTCACCGACGAGGTGTTCGACTGCGCCAAGAAGCTCATCGCCGTCGGCTGCTTCTGCATCGGCACCAACCAGGTCAACCTGAGTGCCGCTCGCGAGCGCGGTATCGCGGTGTTCAACGCCCCCTATTCCAACACCCGCTCGGTCGCCGAACTGGTGCTGGCCGAAGCGATCCTGCTGCTCCGTGGCATCCCGGAGAAGAACGCTTCCTGCCACCGCGGCGGCTGGATCAAGTCCGCAGCCAACTCCTTCGAAATCCGCGGCAAGAAGCTGGGTATCGTCGGTTACGGCTCCATCGGCACCCAGTTGTCGGTCCTGGCCGAGGCCCTGGGCATGCAGGTGTTCTTCTACGACACCGTGACCAAGCTGCCGCTGGGTAACGCCACCCAGGTGGGCAACCTGCACGAACTGCTCGGCATGTCCGACATCGTGTCCCTGCACGTGCCCGAGCTGCCGTCCACCCAGTGGATGATCGGTGAGAAGGAGATCCGCGCCATCAAGCAAGGCGGCATCCTCATCAACGCCGCCCGCGGCACCGTGGTGAAGCTGGACGCCCTGGCCGAAGCCATCAAGGACGAGCACCTGATCGGCGCTGCGATCGACGTGTTCCCGGTCGAGCCCAAGTCCAACGACGAAGAGTTCGAGAGCCCGCTGCGTGGCCTGGACCGCGTGATCCTGACCCCGCACATCGGCGGTTCCACTGCCGAGGCCCAGGCCAACATCGGCCTGGAAGTGGCCGAGAAGCTGGTCAAGTACAGCGACAACGGTACCTCGGTGTCCTCGGTCAACTTCCCGGAAGTGGCCCTGCCGTCGCACCCGGGCAAGCACCGTCTGCTGCACATCCACGAGAACGTGCCGGGCGTGATGAGCGAGATCAACAAGGTGTTCGCCGACAACGGCATCAACATCTCCGGTCAGTACCTGCAGACCGACGAGAAGGTTGGCTACGTGGTGATCGACGTCGATGCCGAGTACTCGGACCTCGCCCTCGAGAAGCTGCAGCACGTGAACGGCACCATCCGCAGCCGCGTCCTCTTCTAAAGAGAGGCTGCTGCGCGTCGGCGACGCTTCGCCGGACATGAAAAAGGGAGGCTTCGGCCTCCCTTTCTCGTTTCCGACGTCTTTACTTGACCGTCACCGTGATCGTTTCCGAGATCACTGGCGGGTCCAGCGGTACGTGGTTCCTGTCGCCTACGAGCAGCCGCAGGCTGTGCTTGCCGGGCGGCAGGGTCAGTTGGGTTTCCGTCTGGCCCTTGCCGAAATGGCGGAGGTTGTCAGTCATGGGCAGCGGCATGTCCATCGCCGGCGCGTCATCCTGATTGATCAGCAGGTGATGGTGGCCGGTGGCGGGCGCATCAATACCGGCGGGCGCGACGCCCATGCCCTTGAGACCGAACTTGACGGTAAAGGTCTGGCCGACAGTGGCGCCATTGGCCGGTTCGATGAAGTACACCTGCGCACCTTCGGGCGAGGGGGTACGTGGAACGGCAGCCTGGGTGGCGGTGGCAGCGCCAAGCAGCAGGGCGCCAAGGCTCAGGAAAGACGTTGTCCTCATTGCACATCTCCATGTTTTTGTGAACCAGACACCAGACCCTATGCAACCAGATAGGTTCACTTGCTGTCCGAGCATGCGCTGCACCCCGCGCCAGCCGAAGAAAACATAACGAAACGAGGAAGTTCCCCATGCGCCTGCTGCACTGCCTGCCCGCCCTGTTCGCCCTGCTGAGCCCCCTCGCCCAGGCCGAACTGCTCGACGATATCTGGGAACGCGGCAGCCTGCGCATCGCCCTGGAAGACAACAATCCGCCCTACAGCTACCGCGAGGGCGGCAAGCTGATCGGCTTCGACGTCGAACTGGGTCGCGCCCTGGCGGCGGAGCTGAATGTCGAGGCGGACTTCGTGGTGGACGACGGCGGCAAGATGCTGGAAGGCCTGCAGAGCGGCCGCTACGACATTGCCCTGGACCCGCTCGAACCGTCGGAAGAAGGTCAGGACACCCTGGAGTTCAGCGAGCCTTACGTCTTCCCCCTGAGCGAAGCTGAAGGCGAAAGTCGCACAGCGGCCCCCATGACGATTCCCTTCCAGCAGGGTAACCCGGCCTTCCGCGACAGCCTGAACCGCGCCCTGACCAAGCTCCGTAGCGAGCGCAGACTCAGCGCGCTGTCCGAGCAATGGCTGGGCAAGGACCTCAGCCAGCCGCCGGCCGCTGCCTCGCGCTGAGTCTCAGGCGTCGTCCAACTCGGCCAGGCGAGCTGCCGCCTCGGCCAGTTCCTCCTCGCTGAACACCTCGACACCGACGCGGCGCAAGGCCGCAGCGGTGACGCCCTCGCCAGCGACACGAACGCCGCTGAAGCTGCCGTCATAGTTCTCGCGATTGCCGCAGGAGGGGCTGCGCGCCTTGAGCAGCGCAATGCGAATACCGTAGGTGGCCACCAGTTCGAGGGCGATGCGCGCCCCGGCAACGAATTCGGTCGTCACATCCTGACCGTCGTTGGTAAGCACCGGCAGCTCGCCGTCCAACACCGCAGCACCACGCCCACCGGCAATCTCTGCCGGTGCCCGCGGTGTCGGCAGCCCACCGGCCACCTCCGGGCAGAGCGGCACGATGCGGCCCTCCGCCTGCCAGCGCTCCAGCAAGCCGAACGGCCCGTGGGCGCCACCGTCATAACGCACCCGCTGCCCCAACAGGCAGCGGCTGACCAGAATCTTCTGCATCCTCTTCTCCAAAGGGGCAACCCTTGAGGTCACCCCGGGTAACACCCATTTCACTGGCGCGAACCGGGCACTGATCGAAGGTAGGGCCTTGGGCGGACAACTGCCAAGCCGCCTCATGGAGAAGCCGACGAGCTTCCCCATCCTTAGACGGGAAGCGCCCTGCGTCAGTGGCTGTGGCTCACGCGGCGCTCCAGACTCTGCGCGCAACCTGCACAGGAGCGTGCCATGCCCAGAACAACAAACAACCTCCGCCTTGCCCTGGCTTGCGGCACCGCCCTGCTCAGCGGTACCGGCCAAGCCGCCCTGGAATCCCTGGACAACCAGGCCCTCAGCGAGATCAGCGGCCAGGCCGGGATCAACCTGCGCCTGGACGTGATGGCCCGCATCGACAGCATCAGCTGGAACGACGATGGCGGCAGCCTGTCGCTGCGCAACGTGCGCATCGACAACGGCTGCCTGAAACCCGGCGATTGCCCCAACGGAGCTGGTGGCAACTTCCTCCTGGGCCCGGCGCAACTGGGCCTGACCGTCCCTGCCCTGGGCGCCGACCAGCCGACGCTCAAGCTGGACGTGGTCAAGTCCGCTTCAGGTACTCAGCAGATCCGCCTGGAGCTGCCCGACCTGACCACCATCAACGAACAACTGCAGGCCAGCTTCATTCCGGCCCAACGCATCCGCGTGCGAGTCGCCGCCGACATGCACATCGGCGAGAGCCGGCTTGGCAGCCTGGAAATCCGCGACATCACTGACCTGCGCGGTAACTTCCGGGTCTGGGGCCACTAGCCCCGGCGATCAGAGCGCTCCGCCGCGCCGCCGGAACCAACCCGCCAAAGACAGGCGCTCGCGGTTCGCCGGCAAGACTTCGTGGGGTAACTCGGCGGACAGGAACACCACCAGACTGCCGCCCTCGGGTTGCACGTCATGTTCGCCGTCGGCCAGGTACAGGCGCAGAGCGCCGCCCTGATCCGGCTGCCAATCGGGATTCAGGTACGCCACCACCGACACCGCACGACGGTCGTCGTCGCGGAAGCGGTCCAGGTGCTTTTGATAGAAGGCGCCGGGAGGATAGAGGGCGAAATGGCACTCGAAATCCTCCAACCCCAGATAGAGCTCACGGTTGAGCCGCTGGCGCAGCTCGTCCATCAGCGCCAGGTAGGCGTCGCTGGCGGCCGATTGGCCGGGTTCCAGCCAGTGGATACGGTCGCCACGCACCCCCTCGCGAATCTGCTGTCCCTCGCCACGACCGACCGAAGCCGGCGCAAGACTCCCGGCAGCGGAGCGGGTGCGGCATTCTTCGGCCAAGGCGGTAGTGAGGTCAGCAGGCAGCACGAGGTGCTGGTGGGACCAGCCCTGATTGGCCAGGTCGTCGACGATCAGGGCAGTTAGCGGGGATTCGGCAGGTGCAGTCATGATGGCGGCATTCTATCAGCGCATAGGACATCGCCTACATGACTTGCAGCAGTTTCCGACACCTCGACAATAAAGCCCAAGTCCGCTGAGAATAGCCGCACGCTCAACCCCGCCTCACCTGCCCGCCGCCAACGCCTTCCCCCGCCGAACCGATGCCGTACGAGTGGGTCCGATACGAACAGCGGACTGCGTCATCAAGGAGTTTTCATGCGCCTGCTCTTCGCCGTTACCCTCCTTTTCTTCGGCCTGCCCGCCCTGGCCGACGATCACGCCAACCTTTACCAGGCGGCCGGCTGGCCAGAACAGCGTGCGCACTTCAACGACGCCCTTGCAGCGGCTCAGCAGCGCTACCAGAAGACCCTGCCGCCGGCGGTCTATCAGGCCCTTGTGGACAACAGCAATCGCCGCTTCCAGCCCCAGGCCATCGACCAGCGCGCCCAGGTTGCCCTACGCGGCCAGTTGAACGACCCACGCCCGGCCCTGGCCTTCTTCCAGTCGCCTCTGGGACGCAAGATCATCGCCGCCGAAACCCTGGCCACCCGACGCGACCAGTTGGCCCTGCATGTCAACGGCCTGCCACGCATAGAGGCCGACGCCACGCGACGCCTGCTGATCCGCCACCTGGCCCAGGCACTGCCAGCCCGCGAAGCCGGCGCCGAAGTCAGCCTTGCCCTGGCCGGCGTCGCCGCTGACAGCCTGAGCCAGATGCTCCCCGGCCTGCTGGGCGGCGGTCAGGCCCAGGGCATGATCGACGGCCAGCGCCAGCGGCTGATGGAGCAGATTGGCAACGACCTGGATAACACCCTGCTCTATGTCTACCGCGAACTGTCTGATCCGGAACTGGAAGAGTTCGTCACCTTCGCCGAATCCGCCGATGGCAAGGCCTACTACCAGGCCGCCCTGGCCGCCGTACGCGCCGGCCTTGCCGTGGGCCAGGAGGCCTCCGCACAGCAGGGCCTCTGAGCCGTCGGGCAACGACTCCGGGCGGGATTCAGTGCGTAGGATCGGTCGGGCGGCGCTCCGCTCAACCCTTCCGAAGACTCCTGCTGAGCTAGCCCAGTCGCTCCCGCAAGAACCCGAAGTACTGCTCCCGATAGGCTGGCGCCTCGTTCACCAGATGGTGGCCGGCCCCTTCCAGCATCAGCACCTCCGGCCGATCGAACTTATCCGCCAGCACCCGCAGGTTGTGCCGCCAATCCACTGTCATGTCACCGCTCCCCTGGATCACCAGGGGCCGGCGCGTGCTGCGTTGCGCGTTCTCGATGCACGGCACCCAGCGCGCCAGGGCTCCCACCCAGGCAGTGGGCAGGGTCTGCGGCTGCAGCGGGTCCTTGTGGTGGACGAACTCAATGAACTCGGCGTCGCTGGAGTTGACGCTGAAGCGCCGTGGAATGCCTTCGACAAAATGCCGCATCAGCTGGTAGCTGAACTTCGACCAGCCCCAGGCGCGCGGCCGCACCAGCGGGGCGAACAGCAGGGTCTCGCCCAGCTCCGGACGCGGCGCACCGGTCAGCAGGTAGTCCAGCAGGATGGCACCGCCAGTGCTCTGCCCAGCCAGGTGCCAAGGCTGTGGAAGGTTCAGGGCGGCAGCCTCTCCCAGCAGCGCCTGGAGTGTGGCCTGATACTCGGCGAAATCGCCGATGCTGGCTCGCGCGCCGCTGGATAGCCCATGGCCCGGCAGGTCGCAGGCGATCACCGCGAAGCCCATGCCCAGTGCCCAGTCCACCAGGTGGCCATAGAGCCCCATGTGGTCGTAGTAGCCGTGCAGCATCACCAGACTGGCGCGGGGCTCGGGCGGCAACCAGAGCTGGGTGACCAGTGAGTACCCGGCCGCCTCGACACAGCCCATACGGCTCAGTACGCCCGGATGGCGCGTGGCGAAATCCAGCCGGTAGAACGCGCGATAGCTCTGCGCCTGGCGCAAGTCGGCAGCACCTGCGGCCAAGGGTCGCAACAGCGGGCGCAGGAGATCGGGCTGGAACGGGTCTGGCATCGGGTTTTCCCTGAGTGAAGCAACTCTATCCACAGGACCACCTGGGTCCCTGGCCGGCTGCCGATATTCTGCTGCCCAGCGCAACGTGGCAAGCTACGCGCCCCCGCACAGGCCTTTCACCATGCGTGCACCCAAGCTCAAGACACTGATCACCAGCCTCGTCCTCCTCGCCGGCGTCTGCGCCATCCTGCTGGCCCTGCACTGGTACGAGTCGCGCTATGTCCGCCCCTTCAATACCCAAGCCACGGTATTTTCCGGCGAGCAACTGCGCCTGCCAGCCGAGCTCGCCGGACCTGGACCGATCCGCCTGGTGCATTTCTGGGACCCAGCCTGCCCCTGCAATGCCGGCAACCAGCAACACCTGGCCGAGCTGATCCAGCGATTCGCCTCCCAGGGCGTGACCTTCCATGCGCTGCAAAAGCCCGGCAGCAAGGGCCAACTGCCGCCGGGCCTGGAAGCCTTGCAACCCCTGGTCGAGGTGCCCGGTGCCGAGCAACTGCCGGCGGTGCCCGCTGTCGGCATCTGGGACCGCGACGGCCGTCTGGCCTACTTCGGCCCCTACAGCGAAGGCGCCGTGTGTAATTCGGCCAACAGCTTCATCGAGCCGATTCTCGAGGCCCTGCTCGACAACCGCCCGGTGAGCGCCGGCAGCACCCTGGCGGCAGGTTGCTTCTGTGCCTGGCGGAGCCCGTCCTAACCCGCCCGCAAACGCTCCCGATAGGCGTCCGGCGGCATCCCGTACCAGCGGCGGAAGGCCCGGTAGAACGGCGACAGCTCGGAAAAACCGCAGGCTCGGGCCACCTCACGCATCGCCTTCCCGTCCTGCAGCAGTTCCACCGCGCGGACCTGCTGTACCGACTCCCGCACCCGCCGCAGGTTGCTGCCCTGCTCCGCCAGGGCCCGCTGCAGGGCACCGCCGCTCAAGCCCAGTTCGGCGGCGCAGGCTTCAAGTGAGCAATCCGCCTGACCGAGTCGCACGCCCAGCAGGTAACGCAGACGGTTGAGCAGGTCGTTGCCCACCAGCGCATCCAGCTGCGTCTCCGCGTGTTGCCAGAGCACCTGATGCAGTTCCGGGTTGGCGGTGCGCGAGGGGCGTTTCAGCAGCGCCGCCGGGAACAGCAACGCATCATGCTCACAACCGAATGCCGGCAACAGGCCAAACAGTCGCTGGTGCTCGCTCACCCGCGCCGGTCGCCCATGACGGAACTGCACGCCCTCCAGGCGGAATTCGCCGTCGGTGATGAAACCCAACAGCTTGGTGAACAACAGGGCCAGGCATTCCATCTGCTGGCGCAGCGAAGAGAAGCCCAGGTAGTTGAGGTCGATCACCAGGCGCGCCTGCGCCCCCTCTGCTTGCAACTGGGCGACGAAACCACCGGAAAGGATGTGCTGGAAGCGCAGGAAGCTCGTCAGCGCCTCACCCAGGTCACGGCTGGCCAGCAACAGGTAGCCCACCACGTCGAGCAGACGCGGCTTCATCACCTCCCCCAGGTGCAGGCCAATATCGGGGTCGCCGATCAGCGTGTCAGCGGCCAGCCAGAACTGCGGCGCATCGTCATGGCGCAGGCGGCCGTCCACCGGGGGCGGCCCGAGGCGACGGTGCTGGTTGACGCCGAGATAGATCTTCCCCGGGTCCAGGCCGAGCTCCGCCAGCGCCTCGTAGAGCAGACGGCGCAAGGTGGCGGAATGGGTCAGCGGAACGAAGCTGGCGGCATCGGGCTCAGCGTTGGACATGGCGGCTCCTCGGTATTGACCGAAGAGTTTCAGCTTGCAGGTCTCCGGTCAATGCCCGCGAAGGTCGGCTTGGGGAGAATGCCGCGACCATAACAACAAGGAGATTCGTGCATGAAACGCACCCTGACTGCCCTGGCCGTCATCATCGCCGCGACCGCCGCCGGCGCCACCTGGTACAGCGAGAGCAAGAAGCCCGTGCGCGACGGCGAACTGTCCCTGGCCCATCTCCAGGCTCCAGTCACCGTCCACTACGACCAGCGCGGTGTACCGCACATTCAGGCCGCCAACGAAGCCGACATGTACCGCGCCCTGGGCTTCGTCCATGCCCAGGACCGCCTGTTCCAGATGGAAATGCTGCGCCGCCTGGCCCGTGGCGAACTGGCCGAGATCCTCGGCGCCCGCCTGGTGGACACCGACCGCCTGTTCCGCACCCTGGGCATTCGCGCCCACGCTGACGAGTACGCCCTCAGGATGGACAAAGACAGCCCGGCGACCCAGGCACTGCAGGCCTACCTCGACGGCATCAACCAATACCAGGACAGCCGCCCGGCGCCGGTGGAGTTCGACCTGCTGGGCATCGAGAAGCGCCCCTTCACCGTCGCCGACACCCTCTCCGTGGCCGGCTACATGGCCTACAGCTTCGCCGCCGCCTTCCGTACCGAACCGGTGATGACCTATGTGCGCGACGAGCTGGGTGCCGGCTACCTGACCGCCTTCGATGTCGACTGGCACCCCGAAGGTGTGATCAGCCAGCCCCTGGCCAGCGCCGACTGGCAGGACCTCAACCGCCTCGCCCAGCTCAGCCAGCAGGCGCTGGTGGAAGCCGGCCTGCCGCAGTTCGAGGGCAGCAACGCCTGGGCCGTGTCCGGCAGCCACACCGCCAGCGGCAAGCCGCTGCTGGCCGGCGACCCGCATATCCGCTTCGCCGTGCCGGCCGTGTGGTACGAGGCGCAGCTGAGCTATCCGGGCTTCGAGCTCTATGGCCACCACCAGGCTCTGAACCCGGTCGCCTCCCTGGGACACAACCGGCAGTTCGCCTGGAGCCTGACCATGTTCCAGAACGACGACCTCGACCTGATCGCCGAGAAGAGCAATCCGGACAATCCCGGTCAGGTCTGGCACCAGGGCCAGTGGGTCAACCTGGAAAGTCGCGAGGAAACCATCACGGTCAAGGATGGCGAACCCGTAAAGCTGACCCTGCGCCGCTCGCCCCACGGCCCGATCATCAACGATGCCCTGGGCGCCGCCGCCGGCAAGACGCCCATCGCCATGTGGTGGGCCTTCCTCGAAACCGAAAACCCCATCCTCGATGCCTTCTACGACCTCAACCGCGCCAGCAGCCTGGACCTGGCCCGCGCCGCCGCCGAGAAAATCCACGCCCCCGGCCTCAATGTGATCTGGGCCGGCGCCAGCGGCGATATCGGTTGGTGGGCCTCGGCCAATCTACCGCAGCGGCCGGAGGGCGTGAACCCAACCTTCATCCTCGACGGCAGCACCCACGAGGCGGACAAGCCGGGTTATCTGCCGTTCAGCGCCAACCCGCACGAGGAAAACCCGGAGCGTGGCTACATCGTCTCGGCCAACTACCAGCCGCTGTCGCCTACGGGCGTGGCGATTCCCGGCTACTACAACCTGCCGGACCGCGGCCAGCGCCTGAACGAGCGCCTCGCCAGGCCCGGGGTCAAGTGGGATGTGCAGAACAGCCAGGCACTGCAACTGGAAACCGGCACCGGCTACGGCCCGCGCCTGCTGGCGCCATTGCTCGACGAGCTGCGCGCGGCGGCGGCCGACGACCGGGAGAAAGCGCTGGTGGAACAACTGGCAGGCTGGGACGGCGACCACACGCTGGACTCAGTGGCCGCCACCCTGTTCAACCAGCTCACCTTTGAACTGGCCAATGCGGCCATGCGCGACGAACTGGGTGACGCCTTCTTCGACAGTCTGCTGCAGACCCGCGTGCTCGACACCGCACTGCCGCGCCTGGCGGCAGACGTCGGTTCGCCCTGGTGGGACAAGCGCGATACGCCGCAGAAGGAAAGCCGCGCGGAGGTGGTCAAGGCCGCTTGGCAGGCCAGCCTCGCGCACCTGAAAAAGACCCTCGGTGAAGACAGCTCGAAATGGCTCTGGGGCACCGGCCACACCCTGACCCACGCTCATCCGCTGGGCCAGCAGAAGCCGCTGAACCTGCTGTTCAACGTCGGCCCCTTCGCCGCACCGGGCGGCCACGAGGTGCCCAACAACCTCTCCCACCGCGTCGGCCCGGCACCCTGGGAAGTGTTCTATGGTCCCTCGACGCGCCGCCTGGTCGACCTGGCCGACGCCGAACACGCCCTGGGCATCAACCCGGTGGGCCAGAGCGGCGTGCCCTTCGACCGTCACTACAAGGACCAGGCCGAGGCGTACATGCGCGGCGAGTACGTGCCAATGCACTTCGCCGAGAATGAGGTGAAGGCCAATAGCCGTGAGGTGCTGAAGCTGGTACCTGGGAACTGACGCCCAGCCCCTCTCCTTGAACGGGAGAGGGGTGACTCGCGCCGGCAAGGTCGGCGTTTTCCTGAAGCACCGTCCCCGGATTGCATCCAGGCTACCAACGCACGCCGAACTGCCCCCTCTCCATGAGGGAGAGGGGTGGGGTGAGGGGGAAAGCCATCAGCCAGCGCGGGGTCGACCCTGGATGGCCGCCTTCAAACCCTCCCCAACGCCTGCGCCAGATCCGCGCGCAGGTCATCCACATCCTCCACCCCAACCGACAAGCGCACCAGCGAATCACCAATGCCCAGCTCCGCGCGGATCTCCGCCGGGATGCTGGCGTGGGTCATGATCGCCGGGTGCTCGATCAGGCTTTCCACGCCGCCCAGGCTCTCCGCCAGCGTGAAGATGCGTACCGCCTCGAGGAAGCGCCGGGTGCCCGCCAGGTCGGCCCGCAGGTCGAGTGAAATCATGCCGCCGTAGCCATGCATCTGCCGCCGCGCCAATGCGTGCTGCGGATGGGACTGCAGGCCGGGGTAGTAGACCCGCGCCACCTGCGGCTGCTGCTCCAGCCAGTAGGCCAACTCCAGGGCGTTGCTGCAGTGACGCTCCATGCGCAGCGCCAAGGTCTTCACCCCGCGCAGGGTGAGGAAGGCGTCGAAGGGACCGGCGATGGCGCCTACGGCGTTCTGCAGGAAGCCCAGGCGCTCGCGCAACAGGTCGCAGCGACTGTCTCCGGAGACGATGGCGATGCCACCGATTACATCGGAGTGGCCATTGAGGTACTTGGTGGTGGAGTGCACGACCACATCGAAGCCCAGCTCGAGCGGGCGCTGCACCCAGGGACTGGCGAACGTGTTGTCCGCCACCAGGATGATGCCCCGCCCCTGGCAAAGCTCCCCGATGGCCTCGAGATCGGCCAGCCGCAGCAGGGGGTTGCTCGGGGTTTCCACCCAAAGCATGCGCGTATCGTCGGTCAGCGCCGCACCGATCGCGCCGATGTCGCTGAAGTCGACGAAGCTGAAGCGGTGTCCGGCGCTGATCCGGCGTACCCGTTCGAACAGGCGAAAGGTCCCGCCGTAAAGGTCATTGCTGGCGACGATGTGGGAGCCACTGTCCAGCAGTTCCAGCACGGTGGCGATGGCAGCCAGCCCGGAGGCGAACGCGAAGGCCTGGGTACCGCCCTCCAGATCCGCGACACAACGCTCCAGGGCCCAGCGCGTGGGGTTGTGGGAGCGGCCGTAGTCCAGGCCCTTGTGCACGCCGGGGCTTTCCTGGGCGTAAGTGGAGTTGGCGTAGATGGGCGGCATGATGGCCCCGGTGGAAGGGTCGGGGGCCTGACCAGCGTGGATCACGCGAGTGGCAAAGGCACGTGCTTCGGCGTCTTCCTGCTGGCTCATGCGAGGGTCCTCCGCAGGTGGTTGAGCAGGTCGGAACGGGTAATCAGGCCATGGAAGCCGGAAGCATCGGCGATGATGGCCACCAGGCCACGGTCCAGCTCGGCCTGCAGTTCAGCCAGGCTTGCGCCCGGCGCCAGCGTCTCCAGGCGCGTGGTCATGACGCTCGCCACCGGCTGGCGGAAGTGCGTGGCATCGGCATGCACGCCGAGCAGGATGTCGGATTCGTCGACCACCCCCGCCAGTTGCCCATCCCGCAGCACCGGCAACTGCGAGACATCCGCCAGGCGCATGCGCTGGAACGCAGTGAGCAGGGTGTCGTCAGGCCCCACGCTGATCACCCGTCCGTCTTCGAAGCGCCGCGCGATGATGTCGCGCAGGTCGCCGTAGCGCTTGCGCGCCAGCAGGCCCTGGTCGGTCATCCACTGGTCGTTGTAGACCTTGGACAGGTAGCGGGTGCCGGTGTCGCAGACGAAGCTGACCACGCGTTTTGGCGTCTTCTGCTCGCGGCAGTAGCGCAGCGCCGCCGCCAGCAGGGTGCCGGTGGACGATCCACCGGGAATGCCCTCGGCGCGCAGCAGCTCGCGAGCGTGGGCGAAGCTCTCTGCATCGCTGATGGAATAGGCGTGGCGCACGCTGGACAAGTCGGCTATGGACGGCACGAAGTCCTCGCCGATGCCCTCCACTGCCCAGGAGCCTACCGTGCCCAGGGTGCCGCTGCGCACGTACTCGGCCATCACCGAGCCCACCGGGTCCGCGAGGATCATTTCCAGCTCGGGCTGTACCCGGCGGAAATAACGGGTCAGGCCGGTGAGGGTACCGGCGGAGCCGACACCCACCACTATGGCGTCCACGTCCTGGCCGGTCTGCTGCCAGATCTCGGGGCCAGTGGTGGACTCGTGGGCCAGGGGGTTGGCCGGGTTATTGAACTGGTCAGCGAAAAAGGCCCCGGGAATCCCCGCCGCCAGGCGACCGGCCAGGTCCTGGTAATACTCCGGATGGCCCTTGCCGACGTCGGAGCGGGTGATGTGTACCTCGGCGCCCATGGCTTTCAGGTGCAGCACCTTCTCGGTGGACATCTTGTCCGGCACCACCAACACCACCCGGTAGCCCTTGGCCCGTCCCACCAACGCCAGGCCAAGGCCGGTATTGCCGGCGGTGGCCTCGACTATGGTGCCGCCAGGCTTCAACCGGCCGTCACGCTCGGCCGTATTGATCATGGCCACGCCGATGCGGTCCTTGATGGAGCCGCCGGGGTTCTGGGATTCGAGCTTGAGAAACAGGGTGCAGAGGCCGGTATCGAAACGCGTGACCCGCACCAGCGGGGTGTTGCCGATCAGGTCGAGGACCGCGGGACGGACATCTTTGGCACTGTTCATGGCGTCACCTCCTTGCGCGACCAGGCAGGCGCGAAGCAGGCGCCCCACGCTGGAAAATAGGCCGCAAGGCGAGGTGCCGCCACGGGTTCCGACGAAGGGGAGAGATGCAGAAAAGGGGAAATGGTAGGCCCTGATGTGCCCGTAGGAGCCAGCTTGCTAGCGAATGGGGCCTTTTCGCCAGCAAGCTGGCTCCTACAAGGACGAGCGGCTCAGCGTGCGTTGAGCACCGACACCTGGGTGTTCAGGGTCCAGAAGTCGTAGAGCACGCCGATCAGGAAGAAGCCGCCGGTGAGCAGGTAGAGGATGCCGCTGATCCACTTGCCTTGGTACATGCGGTGCACGCCGAAGATGCCGAGGAAGGTCAGCAGGATCCAGGCGACGTTGTAGTCGTACTGGCCGGCGTTGAAGCGCAGGCTAGCCTCGCGGTCCATGGACGGGATGAGGAACAGGTCGATGATCCAGCCGATGAAGAACAGGCCCAGGGTGAAGAACCAGAGGGTCCCGGTCACCGGCTTGCCGTAGTAGAAGCGGTGGGAACCGAGGAATCCGAAAATCCAGAGCAGGTAGCCGATGGCCTTGCTGTGGGTGTCCTGACGGGTGTTCATGCTGCCTCCTGCAGGGTGTGAATGTGTCCGGGCACGAAGAAGCCCGCCGAGGCGGGCTTCTTCTTCGGGCGCAAGCTTAACGGAAGCGGCGACCCGGGTCTTCTTCCGAAACCTGCAGCGACAGGCCGTCGCTCATGTGCTGCAGGTGCTCGCCGTCGGTCTCCGAGCCCAGCTTGATCAGCAAGCGCAGGTCGTTTGCCGAATCGGCGTAGAGCAAGGCGTCTTCGTAGGTGATCTCGCCCTGGGAATAAAGGTTGTAGAGCGCCTGGTCGAAGGTCTGCATGCCGTGCTCGGTGGAGCGTTTCATCAGGGCCTTGAGCTCATGCACCTCGCCCTTGCGGATGAGGTCGGCGGCCAGCGGCGTGTTCAGCAGCACTTCGATCACTGCGCGACGGCCCTTGCCATCGGGGGTCGGCACCAGTTGCTGGGCGACGATGGCCTTGAGGTTCAGCGACAGGTCCATCCACACCTGCTGCTGCCGGTCGGCGGGGAAGAAGTTGATGATGCGGTCCAGCGCCTGGTTGGCGTTGTTGGCGTGCAGAGTGGCCAGGCACAGGTGGCCGGTTTCCGCGAAGGCGATGGCGTGGTCCATGGTCTCGCGGGTCCGCACCTCACCGATCAGGATCACGTCGGGCGCCTGCCGCAGCGTGTTCTTCAAGGCCACCTCGAACGACTCGGTGTCAATGCCCACTTCACGCTGCGTAACGATGCAGCTTTGGTGCTGGTGAATGAATTCGATCGGGTCTTCGATGGAGATGATGTGGCCGCTGCTGTTCTTATTGCGGTGGCCGATCATTGCCGCCAGGGAGGTGGACTTGCCGGTACCGGTGGCGCCCACGAAGAGCACCAGGCCACGCTTGGTCAGCGACAGCTTCTTGAGGATTTCCGGCAGCTTCAGCTCGTCGATGGTGGGAATGGTGGTCTCGATCCGGCGCAGCACCATGCCCACCAGGTTGCGCTGATAGAAGGCACTGACCCGGAAGCGGCCGATGCCTCGCGCGCTGATGGCAAAGTTGCACTCGTGGTTCTCGGCGAACTCGCGGCGCTGCTGCTCGTTCATCACGCCGATCACGGTTTCCCGCGTCATTTCCGGCGACATGGGGTTCTTGGTCACCGGCATGATCTTGCCGTTGACCTTCATCGACGGCGGCACGCCTGCCGTGATGAAGAGGTCGGAACCGCCTTTTTCCACCATCAGGCGCAACAGTTTCTCGAATTCCATGACGTTCTCGCTGGCCGCTCAGGCGGATCAGAAGTTTTCTGGGCTCTTGGCCTTTTCCCGTGCGCTCTCGCGGCTGACCAGCCCCTTGGCGACCAGCCCCTTGAGGCACATGTCGAGGGTCTGCATGCCGAGCGAGCCACCGGTCTGGATGGCGGAATACATCTGCGCCACCTTGTCTTCGCGAATCAGGTTACGGATGGCCGGGGTGCCGATCATGATCTCGTGCGCCGCCACCCGGCCGCCGCCGATCTTCTTCAGCAGGGTTTGGGAAATCACCGACTGCAGGGATTCTGAGAGCATGGAGCGGACCATGGACTTTTCCTCGGCGGGGAACACGTCGACTACCCGGTCGATGGTCTTGGCCGCGGAGGTAGTGTGCAGGGTGCCGAACACCAGGTGGCCGGTTTCCGCGGCGGTCAGCGCCAGGCGGATGGTCTCCAGGTCACGCATCTCGCCCACGAGGATGATGTCCGGGTCTTCACGCAGGGCCGAGCGCAGGGCTTCGTTGAAGCCAAGGGTGTCACGGTGCACTTCCCGCTGGTTGATCAGGCACTTCTTCGACTCGTGGACGAATTCGATCGGGTCTTCCACGGTGAGGATGTGGTGGTACTTGGTGCTGTTCAGGTAGTCGAGCATCGCGGCCAGGGTGGTGGACTTACCCGAACCGGTGGGGCCGGTGACCAGCACCAGGCCACGGGGAACGTCGGAGATTTTCTTGAAGATCTCGCCCATCCCCAGGTCTTCCATGCTCAGGACCTTGGAGGGAATGGTCCGGAACACGGCGCCAGCACCGCGGTTCTGGTTGAAGGCGTTGACCCGGAAACGCGCGACACCAGGAACTTCGAAGGAGAAGTCGGTCTCGAGGAACTCCTCGAAATCCTTGCGCTGCTTGTCGTTCATGATGTCGTAGATCAGCGCGTGGACCTGCTTGTGGTCCAGGGCCGGCAGGTTGATCCGACGCACATCGCCATCGACGCGAATCATCGGTGGCAGGCCGGCCGAGAGATGCAGGTCCGAAGCGCCCTGCTTGGCGCTGAAGGCAAGCAGCTCAGTAATGTCCATTCGGTTCCCCAATTCGAAGCAAACGGTTTGCAGACCGCTGAATGATCACTGCGCCGGGCCCGCGGCTATCGAAGCCGACCAGCCTGGCCGTCGCTCGCTACATTTTTCAGCGGCAGTTAGAATGCCGCAGACCCCACTCAGGCCGGGCTGTAGAGCGCAGGTAATGTCCACGATAGCAGACAATATTGCAAAGGTTCGCGCGCGTATCCGTGAGGCGGCGCAAGCCTCTGGGCGAGAATTTTCCAGCATCGGCCTGCTGGCCGTGAGCAAGACCAAACCCGCCACGGCCATCCGCGAGGCCTTTGCCGCTGGCGTGGCCGATTTCGGCGAGAACTACCTGCAGGAAGCCCTGACCAAGCAGACCGAGCTCACCGACCTGGCGCTGACCTGGCATTTCATCGGTCCCATCCAGTCGAACAAGACCAAATCCATTGCTGAACATTTCCACTGGGTGCACTCGGTGGATCGTTTGAAGATCGCCGAGCGCCTCTCCGCCCAGCGCCCACCGCACCTGGCGCCGCTGAACATCTGCCTGCAGGTGAACGTTAGCGGCGAAGTCAGCAAGTCCGGCTGCGCCCCCGAGGAGCTGCCGGCCCTGGCCGCTGCCGTGGCCGAACTGCCGAACCTGCGCCTGCGCGGCCTGATGGCCATCCCGGAGCCCACTGACGACCTGGCGCAGCAGCACGCCGCCTTCGCCCACCTGCGTCAGTTGCAGGCCGCACTGAACCCCGCCCTGGACACCCTATCCATGGGCATGAGCCATGACCTCGAAGCGGCCATCGCCGAAGGCGCCACCTGGGTGCGGATTGGCACCGCGCTGTTCGGCGCCCGCGACTATGGCCAGCTCCCGCAATCATAAGGAAGCATTCATGAGCACTCCCCGCATTGCATTCATCGGCGCCGGCAATATGGCCGCCAGCCTGATTGGCGGCCTACGCGCCCAGGGCGTCGCCGCCGACCATATTCGCGCCAGCGACCCGGGCGCCGAGCAGCGCGCGAAAGTCGCCGCCGAGCACGGTATCGACGTAGTGGAAAGCAACGCCGACGCCGCACAGGGTGCGGACGTGGTCGTCCTGGCGACCAAGCCGCAGGTCATGAAGACCGTCTGCCAGGCCCTGGCGCCCAGCCTAAAGGGCGGCCAGCTGGTGGTCTCCATTGCCGCCGGCATCACCTGTGCCAGCCTCGCCGCCTGGCTCGGCGCGCGACCGATCGTGCGCTGCATGCCCAACACCCCGGCGCTGCTGCGCCAGGGCGTCAGCGGCCTGTACGCCAACGCCGAGGTCAGCGCCGCCCAGCGCGAGCAGGCCGAGCAGCTGCTGTCTGCCGTGGGCATCGCCCTCTGGCTGGAAGAAGAGAAGCTGATCGACGCGGTGACCGCCGTGTCCGGTAGCGGTCCGGCCTATTTCTTCCTGCTGATGGAAGCAATGACCGCCGCTGGCGAAAAACTCGGCCTGCCTCGCGCCACCGCCGAGCAATTGACCCTGCAAACTGCCTTGGGCGCCGCGCGCATGGCGGTTTCCAGCGACGTGGACGCCGCCGAGCTGCGCCGTCGCGTGACCTCGCCCAACGGCACCACCGAAGCGGCGATCAAGACTTTCCAGGCCGGCGGCTTCGAAGCCCTGGTGCAACAGGCCCTGAACGCCGCCGACCGGCGTTCGGCCGAACTGGCCGAACAACTCGGCCAATAAGGAGCTTTCGATGACCGGACTCAACACCGCAGCCATCTATGTGATCCAGACCCTCGGCAGCCTCTACCTGCTGATCGTCCTGCTGCGTTTCATCCTGCAACTGGTGCGTGCCGACTTCTACAACCCCTTGAGCCAGTTCGTGGTGCGCGCCACCAAGCCGCTGCTCAACCCGCTGCGCAAGATCATCCCCGGCCTGGGCGGACTGGATCTCGCTTCCCTGGCGCTGGCCATCCTCGTCCAACTGCTGCTGATGGTCATCACCCTGACCCTGATGGGTTATGGCGTGGGCGGCTACCTGATGCAGTTGCTGATCTGGTCGATCATCGGCGTCACCTCGCTGTTCCTGAAGGTGTTCTTCTTCGCCCTGATCATCAGCGTGATCCTGTCCTGGGTCGCCCCGGGCAGCTACAACCCCGGCGCTCAGCTGGTGAACCAGATCTGCGAGCCGTTGCTGATGCCGTTTCGCAAGCTGCTGCCGAACCTCGGCGGCCTGGATATTTCGCCGATCTTCGCCTTTATTGCGCTGAAACTGCTGGACATGCTGGTGATCGGTAACCTGGCCGCCATGACCGGCATGCCGCAGATTCTCAGTCCCTTCCTATGACCTGGTTCCGCTGGGCAGGCGAGGACCTGATCCTCGACTGCCATTTGCAGCCCAAGGCGAGCCGTGATGAGTTCGCCGGGCTGCACGGCGAGCGCCTGAAGATCCGCCTTACCGCCCCGCCGGTGGAGGGCAAGGCCAATGCCCAGTTGATGGCGTTCCTGGCGGACGCCTTCGGTGTTGCCAAGAGCCAGGTGAGCCTTGAAATCGGCGAACTGAACCGCCAGAAGCGGGTGCGCATCCAGCGCCCGCGCACCCTCCCCAGCCTGCCCGGACTGACCGCTCGGCAACCCTGACCGACCTTAAGGCGGGCTTAGCGCGCCCGGCAATTGACGGCCAACCCCCAAGGCGCATAATGCCGAGCAATGACCAGCTGGCACTCTGCCTTTACCGCATACCGGAGCAAGTCCCCGGATGACGCCGTATGACCGCCAGCACCGTCGACAACCGAATTCGAAGTTCGTCCATTCCCGTACGCAGGATGCGTGATCACGAGGAGAGTCTGAATGAGCATGGAGCGTCTCAGTCAGCAAGTCGACGCCTACGTTGCCTGGAAACGTGAGCTGCTGCGGGAGATCACCCGCTACCGGAGCTGGCTGGAGCACAACCGGCTCAATTCCGACGCGCTCTCGGCCAAGCTGGAACGGGCCCAGCGCCTGCTCCGCACCGATCACATCACCCTGGCCTTCGTTGGCGAGTTCTCCCGCGGCAAGACCGAGCTGATCAACAGCCTGTTCTTCTCCGAGTTCGGCCAGCGCATGCTGCCGTCCCAGGCCGGGCGCACCACCATGTGCCCCACCGAACTGTTCTACGACCCCCGTTCCGAGCGTTCCTACATTCGCCTGCTGCCCATCGAGTCGCGCACCGCTTCCGCCAGCGTGGCCCAGTTCAAGCGCGCACCGCGGCACTGGGTGAACATTCCGCTCGACCCGAGCGACCCGAACAACATAATCCAGGCCTTTGCCCAAGTGGCGCGGACCAAGCCGATGCCAGTCGAGCAGGCCATCCAGCTCGGTTTCCATCCGGACATGCTCGACCCCACCGGCCGCCCGGGTGAAGTGTTGGTGCCGGCCTGGCGTCACGCCATGGTCAACTTCGACCACCCACTGCTACGCCAAGGCCTGCGCATCCTCGACACTCCCGGACTGAACGCCCTTGGCAGCGAGCCCGAACTGACCCTGTCGATGCTGCCCAGCGCCCAGGCCATCATCTTCCTGCTCTCGGCCGATACAGGCGTCACCGCCAGCGACATGAGCGTCTGGCAACAGCACATCCGTCAGCTGGATGAGGACACCCAGTCCCATCTCTTTGCCGTGCTGAACAAGATCGACGTGCTGTGGGATGACCTGGCCGGCGAGACCTTCGTGCAGAACGCCATCCGCCGTATCCAGGAATCGACCGCCCGGCAACTCGGCATCCGCAGTGACGAAGTGCTGCCGCTGTCGGCCAAGCAGGCACTGCTGGCCAAGGTGCGCAAGGACAGTGAACTGCTCGCCCGCAGCCAGATCAGCGCCCTCGAAGAGCTGCTCTGCGACCGGATTGTCACGCAAAAGGAGCGCCTGATCGAAGACCGTGTGGCGCATCAGATGCTGACGTTGCTACAGAACAACCTGCATGTGCTCAACCTCCGCCTGGAGAAGGTCCGCGAGCAGCAGACGATGCTCGACAACCACCAGCAGGACAACGGCCAGATGCTGTTCGAGCTGACCGCACGCACCAAGGAAGACCATGCCCAGCACCATCGTCGCCTGCTCGGCCTGAAGACCAACCAGCGCCTGCTCAAGCGCCAGGGCGATGTCCTGCGCAACGCCGCACGCACGGAGCGCCTGGACGAGCACCTGGCACGCCTGCGCCGCGAACTCACCGGAAGCTGGACCACCGTTGGCATCAACCAGAGCATCCTGCACTTCTTCCGTTCGCTGGAGCATGACCTGCGCAGCCTGGAGCACGAGGCTGACATGGCCAACAAGATGGTCGCGGCCATCTACCGGCGGCACAACGAAGAAAACCCGCTGAACGGCGTCGATGCGCCGCAGTTCAATGTCCAGCGCTACCTGCGCGAGATTGCCCAGCTACGCACCAAGGCCGATCAATTCCGCCTGCACCCGAAGACCCTACTGACCGAACAACGCCAGCTCGGCAAGCGCTTCTTCGACACCCTGGTGCAGGAAGTCATCGGCATGCACCAGCGCCTGCGCCTGGAAGTCGCGCAGTGGGCCAGCGACGCGCTGATGCCGTTGATGCAGCACACCCTGGAACATAAGCAGTTGCTGGAAACCCACATGCTGCGACTCAAGGCCCTGGCCCAGGAAACCCAGCTCACCCGCCAGCGCGGCCAGCAGTTGGAGCGCTATACCGAAGAGCTGGAGCAGCAGATCACCGAGGCCAACGAGATGCTGCGCACCTTCCGCCTCCCTTCACCCATGCGCCGTATGGGCAAGGTGGTCAATCTGCCGGTGGTACCCCGCAAACAGCGTGGCAACGAGTCCGCCTGAACGCCCGCGGCGCCTGATTATTCAACGCTTTAGCCGCCGCCCCCTGCGCTTGCCGCAGGGGGCGGCGCTCTTTAGACTGGCGCCCTTCCCAGATTGAGAGCAGGGTCGCGATGCCCACCGCCATTCCCGCAGATTCCGTCGGCCTGGTAACCCCCCAGGTGCAGCGCTTCAGCGAGCCGCTGGCACTCGCCTGCGGCCGAAGCCTGGCCGACTACGAACTGGTCTTTGAAACCTACGGCGAACTGAACGCAGACCGCAGCAATGCGGTGCTGATCTGCCATGCGTTGTCGGGCCATCACCACGCCGCCGGTTACCACAGCATGGAAGACCGCAAGCCGGGTTGGTGGGACAGCTGCATCGGCCCGGGCAAGCCCATCGACACCCTGAAATTCTTCGTCGTCAGCCTGAACAACCTCGGCGGTTGCAACGGCTCCACCGGGCCATCCAGCATCAACCCGGCGACCAACACGCCCTTCGGCGCCGACTTCCCGGTGATGACGGTGGAAGACTGGGTCAACAGCCAGGCGCGCCTGGCCGACACCCTCGGCATCCAGCAATGGGCCGCCGTGGTAGGTGGCAGCCTCGGCGGCATGCAGGCCCTGCAGTGGACCATCAGCTACCCGGACCGCGTGCGCCACTGCCTGGCCATTGCCTCGGCCCCCAAGCTCTCGGCTCAGAACATCGCCTTCAACGAAGTGGCGCGCCAGGCCATCCTCACCGATCCGGACTTCCACGGCGGTCACTTCCAGGACCAGGGCGTGATCCCCAAGCGCGGCCTGATGCTGGCGCGCATGGTCGGCCACATTACCTACCTGTCGGATGACGCCATGGGCGAGAAATTCGGCCGCGGCCTGAAGAGCGAGAAACTCAACTACGACTTCCACAGCGTGGAGTTCCAGGTCGAAAGCTACCTGCGCTATCAGGGCGAAGAGTTCTCCGGGCGCTTCGACGCCAACACCTACCTGCTGATGACCAAGGCGCTGGACTACTTCGACCCCGCCGCCGCCCACGACGGCGACCTGGCGCGCACCCTGGCCGGTGCCAAGGCGGACTTCTGCGTGATGTCCTTCACCACCGACTGGCGCTTCTCCCCGGCCCGTTCGCGAGAGATCGTCGACGCCCTGACCGCGGCAAGGAAGAACGTCTGCTACCTGGAAATCGACGCCCCGCAGGGTCACGATGCCTTCCTTATTCCAATCCCGCGTTACCTCCAGGCCTTCAGCAGCTACATGAACAGGATTGTGGTGTAACCCATGCGTGCCGACCTAGAAATCATCCAGGACTGGATTCCCGCCGGCAGCCGGGTGCTCGACCTCGGCTGCGGCCGGGGCGAACTGCTGGCCTGGCTGCGTGACAACAAACAGGTCACCGGCTACGGCCTTGAGATCGACCCGGAGAACATCGCCCACTGCATCGACCATGGCGTGAACGTGATCGAGCAGGACCTGGACAAGGGCCTGGGCAACTTCGCCAGCAACAGCTTCGACGTGGTGGTCATGACCCAGGCCCTGCAGGCCGTGCATTACCCCGACCGCATCCTCCAGGAGATGCTGCGGGTTGGCCGTGAGTGCATCATCACCTTCCCCAATTTCGGCCACTGGCGCTGCCGCTGGTACCTGGCACGCTATGGACGCATGCCGGTGTCGGAGTTCCTGCCCTACACCTGGTACAACACGCCGAACATCCATTTCTGCACCTTCAAGGACTTCGAGGCACTGTGCCGCGAAATGCAGGTGAAGGTCCTCGACCGCCTGGCCGTGGACCACGCTCACCGGCACAATCTGCCCAGCCGCGTTTGGCCTAATCTGTTGGGTGAGATCGGCATCTATCGCGTCAGCGGTCCGGGCCTTGCGGACCACCGCGTCGCGGTCTGAATCAAAGGAGTCCTGCCATGCGTCGTCTAGCCCTGTTCCTTTTCGCCCTTTGTCTGGCCCTGCCGGCAGCTGCCGAGCGCAAGCAGACCTTTGGGGACTTGGACGTGCACTACAACGCGTTCAATTCCAGCTTCCTGCAACCCGACATCGCCGCCGCGGTGGGTCTGACCCGCAGCAAGACCCAGGGCGTGGTCAACGTCGCCGTGCTCAAGTCCGGCAAGGCCAGCACCGCCCAGGTCAGCGGCCAGGTGAAGAACCTGCTTGGCCAGGTCACCGTGCTGAAGTTCAAGCAGGTCACCGAGGGCGAGGCCATCTACTACCTGGCGCAGTTCCCCTTCGACGAGCGTGAGATGCTGAACTTCACCCTCAATGTGCAACGCGGAGATGAAGCCCCCCACAGCTTCAGCTTCGACCAGGAATTCTTCCCCGACGAATGATGCCCTTCAAAGAACTGGTGCTGGCCAGCCACAACGCCGGCAAACTCAAGGAACTCCAGGCCATGCTCGGCGACAGCGTGAAGGTACGCTCGATCGCCGAATTCAGCGCCGTCGAACCGGAAGAAACCGGTCTGTCCTTCGTCGAAAACGCCATCCTCAAGGCCCGCAACGCGGCGCGGGTGTCCGGCCTGCCCGCGCTGGCCGACGACTCCGGCCTGGCGGTGGACTACCTCGGCGGCGCCCCCGGCATCTACTCGGCACGCTATGCCGACGGCAAGGGTGACGCAGCGAATAACGCCAAGCTGCTGGACGCCCTGCGTGACGTGCCTGAGGCCGAGCGCGGCGCCCAGTTCATCTGCAGCCTGGCGCTGATGCGACACGCGGAAGATCCGCTGCCGATCCTCTGCGAGGGCATCTGGCGCGGCCGCATCCTGTTCGAAGCCCGCGGCGAACAGGGTTTCGGCTACGATCCGCTGTTCTGGGTCCCTGAAAGCGGATGCTCCAGCGCCGAACTCTCCCCCACCGACAAGAACCAGCTCAGCCACCGCGCCCGCGCCATGGCCCTGCTCAAGCAGCGGCTGGCCATATGAAAGCCAGCGTCGCGCACCCGGGGGCGGGAAGCCAGGCCATCGGCTTCCAGCTGCCCCAGCTGGCGCTCTACGTCCATATTCCCTGGTGCGTGCGCAAATGCCCCTACTGCGACTTCAACTCCCACGCCGCCGGCTCCGAGCTGCCTGAAGAGGCCTACATCGACGCCCTGCTCGCCGACCTCGAGCAGGACCTCGGCCATGTCCATGGCCGCGAGCTGACCTCGATCTTCTTCGGCGGCGGAACCCCCAGCCTGTTCAGCGCCAACGCCATCGGCCGGCTGCTGGACGGCGTCGAGCAGCGGATACCCTTCGCCCGCGATATCGAGATCACCCTCGAAGCCAACCCCGGCACCTTCGAGCAGGCCAAGTTCGCCGCCTACCGCCAGCTCGGCATCAACCGCCTGTCCATCGGCGTGCAGAGCTTCCAGGAAGCCAAGCTCAAGGCCCTGGGGCGCATCCACGATGGCGAGGAAGCCGTGCGCGCTGCCGACATGGCACGCAAGGCCGGCTTCGACAACTTCAACCTGGACCTGATGCACGGCCTGCCAGACCAGTCCCTGGAGGACGCCCTGGAAGACCTGCGTACAGCCATCGCCCAGGGACCGACGCACCTGTCCTGGTACCAACTGACCATGGAGCCGAACACGGTGTTCTGGAGCCAGCCACCGGAGCTGCCCGAGGACGACATCCTGTGGGACATCCAGGAAGCCGGCCAGGCGCTCCTGGCCGACCACGGCTACGCGCAGTACGAGGTATCCGCCTACGCCCGGGACGGCCTGCGCGCACGCCACAACCTCAACTATTGGTCCTTCGGCGACTTCCTCGGCATCGGCGCCGGTGCGCACGCCAAGCTGAGCAGCCCGGAAGGCCGCATCATCCGCAGCTGGAAGACCCGCCTGCCGAAGGACTACCTGGACTCGGCCAAGCGCTACCGGGCCGGTGAGCGCCACCTCGATCACAACGAACTGCCCTTCGAATTCCTCATGAACGTGCTGCGCCTCACGGACGGCGTGCCCGCGGAGTTGTTCACTCAACGCACCGGTATGCCACTGGCCAGCCTGGCGGCGGCCCGTACCGAAGCCGAGGCACGCGGCCTGCTGCTGAAGGACCCGCAACGGCTGGTCGCCACTCACGAAGGCCAGCTGTTCCTGAACGATCTGCTGCAGCACTTTCTGCCTTGACGGGCAGCGTGCGGATTTGGAATCGTCTGCCCCCGAACCACTTCGCCAAGGACCCCCTGGATGGACGTCGTACTGGACCTGATCGCCACCTTGTCGCGCTGGAGCCGCGGCCACCTGCACGATATCGCGCTGGCCATCATGGCCACCGTTCTGGTGCTGTTCGGACCCTCGCTGAACGCCTGGGTGCAGCAACGCATCGGTAGCCTCAACTTCCTCTTCCGTACCCTGCTATTCGTGCTGCTCTGCGCGGTCGGCTACGGGCTGGCCATGATCTACCTCACACCCTGGCTGGCCCAAGGGCTGGGCTACTTCAACAACTACACCCTGGCGCCCGTCCTGCTGCTAGTCTTCTTCGTGATTGGCGTGATCGCTGATCGCAACTGAGAACCCGTTGTACGACCTCGCGAGCTAGAGCCATGCACGGCGAAAACAGGCGAGGACGCGGAGTTTACGAGCTGTAAATGAGCATTACTCACTTCGCTCACCCTTCGGGCCGCGCTGAAGCGCGTTAGCCGCAAGCGGCTTTCCGAGCGTGTTTTTAGCGCAGCAGGGCCGACGCACAGCAGGTCGTAAATGGGTTCTGAGGCCGGCGGCGGCCCCGGCGGCCAATGGCCGCCACTCCAGGGAGCACGCCCATGAAGCCGATCAAGCACCTTTACCTGCACTTTCAGGATGGCCAGCGCCTGGCCCTGCGTTTTCCGCAGCAATCCGCCGACCCGGTGGAAGTCGCCCGCGGCCTGCGCCGCCAGCTGGAATCCCCTTTCCTCAGCATCGAAGTGGATGGCGACCTGCTGCTGATTCCTCGGGAGAGCATCAAGTACATGCAGATCAGCCCTGCGCCCCCTTCGCTGCCGGAATCGACCCTTACGGGGGCAGAGCTAATCAATTGAAAGACGTGCTGAAGGGACGTGGGGGGCACGCCTTTCGCTGCACCAATCGTGGCCAGGCCTGATATCGACCCACTCGGGCTGAGGCTGCGCCCATTAAAAAGCCGCCCCGAGGGGCGGCTGGGATGGCCAGGCAGGCCGGAATCAGTTGCCTTCGCGTCGTAGCGCCTGGGGCGTGAAGTCCCTCGGGCTGAGCGCGGCTTTGAAATCATACATGGGTTCGTTGTTGTCGAGACCATCGACGAAGTAACGATTGCCCACGAAATCGTAGATGGTTTCCAGCGTACTGCCGAACATGGGGACATCGTAGTAGCTGATCGGATGGCTTTCCTGCAGGCCGCTGAGGCGACCGCCCTTGTCGTAGAGGTCGACGGCGAGGATCTGCCAGCTGTCCTCATCCAGATAGAAGCGGCGCTTGGCATAGGGATGGCTGAAGCCCTTGCGCAGGGTCGCCTCCACCACCCAGACGCGGTGCTGCTCGTAGCGCAGCAAGTCGGGGTTCACATAGCTGGCGCTCAAAATCTGCTCATAGGCAATGCCCTTCTGGTGCACCGCGTAGCTGTTGTAGGGCACCAGCATTTCCTGCTTGCCGAGCAACTGCCACTCGTAACGGTCCGGCGCGCCGTTGTAGGCGTCCACCACGTCGGCCGTAGCCAGGCCATTGGTGTCGGGCTGCAGGGTGTCGTACGCCAGCATCGGCAGGCGTCGCACCCGACGCTCGCCACGGTTGAAGCGCCAGGCCTTGCGGATCGACAGCACCTGGTCGAGGGTTTCCTGCACCACCAGCGCCGACCCGGACAGCTTAGCCGGCGCCACGACGCGGTACTTGTAAAAGAACAGGGTGTTCTCCAGGTTCCCCGGCGTCATGCCCTCGCGACCGTAGACGAAGTAGATGTCCCGCTCCAGCTTCAGCAGGTTGTAGCTGCCGTTGGCGAGGACCGCCGCCTGGTTGGTGGTGAAGTGAATCTGCTCACCGCGATAGCGCAGGATGTGGTTCCAGATGGCTTCCAGACCGTTAGCCGGGAGCGGGAAGGGAACACCGGCAGCCACACCTTCCACGCCGTTGCCGCCGGCAATCAGCGAGCCGTTCTCGGCATTGAAGCGGGTCGCGTCGTAGATACGCTGCGGAGCGGCAGCACTGCGGTGGGTCGGGAAAACCCGCAGCCTGTAGTCCGGATGCGCCTGAAGCAGGGCCTTGTGGCCCGGAGTCAGGAGTTGCTCGTACTGGCCGAGGTTCTTGCCGTCGATGACAAAGCGCAGGGCTTCGCCAGCGTAGGGGTCGGGGTGGTGCATACCCGGCTGGTAGCCGGCCGGCGGGGTGGCGAGACCGCCGTCCCAGGCCGGGATGGTGCCGGCGGCATTGCCGGCGCGCTCGCCGCCCATGGGGGTGAGGTCCTGCCCGAGACGGGCGGCCTGGGTAACGTCGACCTTGGCCTGGGCCTGCAGTGCGCAACTGGCCAGAAGCAGATATCCGAATGTTTTCAACAACACAGCCTTCTCCTAACGACGTACTTGGCGCTACGTCGCTCTTATTCTTATGTCGCCCGCTCAGTGGCAGGCGTTGCTATCGTCGGATCAGGTGAGGTGCCGGGTCGACCCGGTCTAGTCAGGTGTACCGATGCGCCGCTGGGCGGCGCCCGGTCAATCGATGCGCTGGAACTTGAGGTCCCAGACGCCGTGGCCGAGGCGTTCGCCGCGGCGCTCGAACTTGGTCACCGGGCGCTCGTCCGGACGCGGGACGTAGCGACCGTCCGCGGCCAGGTTGCGAAAGCCCGGCGCGACGTTCATCACTTCCAGCATGTGTTCAGCGTAGTGCTCCCAATCAGTGGCCATGTGCAGCACACCGCCGACCTTGAGTTTCTGCCGCACGAGTTCGGCGAAGGCCGGCTGGACGATGCGTCGCTTGTGGTGGCGGGACTTGTGCCAGGGATCGGGGAAAAACAGCAGAACGCGGTCCAGACTGGCGTCAGCGACGCAGTCGCGCAGCACTTCCAGGGCATCGCAGCTGTAAACGCGGATGTTGGAGAGGCCCTGGGTCATGGCGCCGTTCAATAGCGCACCGACGCCCGGACGGTGCACCTCAACGCCGATGAAGTCCTGCTCCGGCGCGGCAGCAGCCATCTCCAAGGTGGCGTGGCCCATGCCGAATCCGATCTCGAAAGTGCGCGGCGCACTGCGGCCGAACAGGGCGTCGAAGTCCTGCGGCCCATCGGCCAGCTCCAGGCCGAATTTCGGCCAGCCCTGGTCGAGGCCGCGCTGCTGGCCTTCGGTCATGCGCCCGGCACGCATCACGAAACTCTTGATGGTGCGGCGGTGGCGCGTTTCGTCGGCGGCGGCCGGCGAGCCCTGTTCTTCAATCATGCGTACGAAACCTGTCAGTAAATCTCAGCGGATCAGACCATCCAGCGGCGACGAGGCGCTGGCGTAAAGCTTGCGGGGCATGCGTCCGGCCAGATAGGCGAGACGACCCGCGACGATGGCATGCTTCATGGCCTCGGCCATCATCACCGGGTTCTGTGCGTGCGCGATGGCGGTGTTCATCAGCACAGCCTCGCAGCCCAGTTCCATGGCGATGGTGGCGTCAGAGGCAGTGCCGACACCGGCATCCACCAGCACCGGAACCTTGGCCTCTTCGAGGATGATGCGCAGGTTCCAGGGGTTGCAGATGCCCATACCCGAGCCAATCAGGCCAGCCAGGGGCATCACGGCGATGCAACCCATTTCGGCCAGTTGGCGAGCGATGATGGGGTCATCGCTGGTGTAGACCATGACGTCGAAGCCGTCCTTGACCAGCTCCTCGGCAGCCTTGAGGGTTTCGACGACATTGGGGAAGAGCGTTTTCTGGTCAGCCAGGACTTCCAGCTTGACCAGGTTGTGGCCATCCAGCAGCTCGCGAGCCAGACGGCAGGTGCGTACGGCCTCTTCGGCGTTATAGCAACCGGCGGTGTTCGGCAGGATGGTGTACTTGTCCGGGGAAATCACGTCCAGCAGGTTCGGCTCGCCCGGGTTCTGGCCGATGTTGGTGCGGCGCACGGCAACCGTGACGATCTCGGCACCGGACGCCTCGATGGCAACGCGAGTTTCCTCGAGGTCCTTGTACTTGCCCGTACCCACCAGGAGACGCGACTGATAGGTGCGGCCCGCGAGGGTAAAGGGCTTGTCGATCGGCGTTTGGCTCATGCTGGACTCCTGGCGGGCAGAGGAAAGTGCGCGAAGCGCGGAACGGATGCTGCAAATGGGGCGACCGGGCAGGCACATGGCCCGCGCGACTAGCCGCCGCCTATGGCGTGTACCACCTCGACGCGGTCGCCCTCACGCAGGGCGGTGCTGGCGTGCTGGCTGCGCGGCACGATGTCGAGGTTGAGCTCGACCGCGACGCGGCGGCCGGCCAGATCCAGGCGGGCAATGAGGTCCGCGACGGTTTGGCCATCGGGCAGCTCGAAGGAATCGCCGTTCAACTGAATGCGCATGACGGATCAGTCACAACTGGAAAGGGGACGGCATTCTAGCCCGATCACCGCGCGGGACCAAGGCAAAAGGACGCCATTCGTCCCGCAATTTGACGCCACGGTCAAGTTACCGATTGGCGAGGCTCCAGGCGGCCAACCCCAAGCACAGCCAGCCGGCGAGGAAGGCCAGTCCGCCAAAAGGGGTAATGATGCCGAGCTTGCCGACACCGGATAGGGTCAGCAGGTAGAGGCTGCCAGAGAACAACAGTATGCCGAAGGCGAAGAAGCCACCCGCCAGGTTCACCAGCCGACCGGGCGCATGCAGCGCCAGCAGGGCGACACCGAACAGGGCCAGGGCATGGATCAGTTGGTAATGCGTGCCGGTCTGGAACACCGCCAGGTACTCCGGGGTCAGCCTGTTTTTCAATCCGTGGGCGGCGAAGGCCCCCAGGGCCACTCCGGTGAAGCCGGCGAATGCAGACAGCAGCAGAAACAGGCGTGTCATGGAGACTCCAGACCAGGGACAGACGGCCGCTATAATGGCGCGCAACTTTCCCCGGGCCAAGTTAGATGTTCCACACCATTCGCCGCCGCCTCTTCAAATTGCTGCTCTGGTTCGCGGCGGCTTCCGTGCTGCTGGTGATCCTGTTCCGCTGGGTGCCGCCGCCAGGCTCGATGCTGATGGTGGAACGCAAGATCGAGTCGTGGATCGACGGCAAACCCATCGACATCAAGCGCGACTGGGTGTCCTGGGACGAGTTGCCGAATGACCTGAAAATCGCGGTGATCGCCGCTGAAGACCAGAAATTCGCCGAGCACTGGGGATTCGATGTTCCCGCTATCCGCAAGGCCCTGGCGCACAATGAGCGCGGCGGGTCCGTCCGCGGCGCCAGCACCCTCAGCCAGCAGGTGGCGAAAAACCTGTTCCTCTGGTCTGGCCGCAATTGGGTCCGCAAGGGGCTGGAAGTCTGGTTCACCGGACTGATCGAACTGTTCTGGCCGAAGCAGCGCATCCTAGAGGTCTACCTGAATAGCGTCGAATGGGGCAGCGGCGTATTTGGCGCCGAAGCTGCGGCACACCAGCATTTCCGGGTGTCCGCCGGACGGCTGTCACGCCAGCAGGCGGCCCTGCTTGCAGCGGTGCTGCCCAACCCGCGCAAATGGAGTCCTTCGCGGCCAAGCGGGTATGTCGCCACTCGCGCCGGCTGGATTCGCCGACAGATGAACCAGTTGGGAGGCAGTAGCTACCTGGAGCAGCTCTGAGACCTGCGGCAACTCAGTTCTTCATTGCCTCACGCGGCACCAGGTGCAGCAGCTGCAGCTTGCCTTCGAGCAAGTGCACGCTCAGCCCCTGCTGGGGATAGACCCAGACTTCACCTTCGCCGGTGCGCAGCCGCAGCCGCGGCGGGCCGATACTGGCGGCCAGGCGCGCCACCGAAACGTCGGACATGGGTACCATATTCAGCACCGCCACGCGGTGCCCACTCAGCTGCCCCAGCATCTCGCCGCTCAGGGGCTGCTCTTCGGTTCCCTTGCCCAAGGCCTTGGCCAAGCTCGCGTGCTCACTGTCACTGAGCTCCAGCTCTGCTTCCAGACGCCAGATCCCTTCCTCCCTCTCCTGTTCGGAGCGGTAGACCAGACGCGGTCCTTCTGCCCGCGGCTGCAACCAGAGCTCTCCCGACGCCAGCTCCGTTAGCCTTTCCAGGGTCAGGTCATCGTCGGCCAGGGGGACAATGACCGACTCCTGCCAGTCCACCAACCAGGGCAGGGGCTCGGCCCGGTCGGACTGCTTGCTCATCCACAGCGCCAGGGAAAAGAACAGCACGGCGACCGCGGCGAGCAGCAGCCAGTGACTGGAACGCAGGGACGGCAGGGGCATGGCAATTTTCTCCAGACAGAAAAAAGCCGCACCAAGGTGCGGCTTTTTCGGGTTTCAACGTCACGCCTGAATGAAGCCCTTGAGCTTGTTCATGGCGTTCTTCTCCAATTGGCGAATACGCTCGGCGGATACGTTGTACTTGGCCGCCAGGTCGTGCAGCGTCGCCTTTTCCTCGGCCAGCCAGCGCTGGTAGAGAATGTCTCGACTGCGATCGTCCAGGCCATCCAGCGCCTCGTGCAGGTTGGCGGTGGAGCTGTCGCTCCAGTCGGCTTCCTCCAACTGGCGCGCCGGGTCGTAGCGGTGGTCTTCCAGGTAGTGCGCAGGCGAATGGAAGGCAGTGTCATCGTCGGCATCCGCCGCCGGGTCGAACGCCATGTCCTGGCCAGTGAGACGGCTTTCCATCTCGCGCACTTCGTGTGGCTCGACACCAAGGGTGTTGGCCACCGCGTGGACTTCATCGTTGTTCAGCCAAGTCAGACGCTTCTTCTGGCTGCGCAGATTGAAGAACAGCTTGCGCTGCGCCTTGGTGGTGGCGACCTTGACGATTCGCCAGTTGCGCAGGATGAACTCATGGATCTCGGCCTTGATCCAGTGCACAGCGAAGGACACCAGGCGCACGCCCATTTCGGGGTTGAAGCGCTTGACGGCCTTCATCAGGCCGACGTTGCCTTCCTGGATCAGGTCGGCCTGGGCCAGACCGTAGCCGGAATAACTCTTGGCGATATGCACGACGAAGCGCAGGTGCGCCAACACCATTTGCCGTGCCGCTTCCAGATCTTGTTCATAGAAGAGGCGTTCGGCCAGTTCGCGCTCCTGCTCGACAGACAACAGCGGGATGCCGTTGACCGCATGCACGTATGCCTCCAGGTTCGCACCGGGGGCCAGGGCATAGACAGGTTGCAGGGAAGTGGTCATGCGAATCCTCCGATTCACTAAAGCTCGCGCAGTGTAGCACTGGCCTATATGACTGCAAGGGGGTGTAAAAGTTTCCTTACACCCCTCGCGAAAGCTGCGAAACCCGCCGCCTTTTAGCGCGGCGCCAACTCGCTGAGATGACGGGCTACGGCCAGCCAGGCGCCAATGTAACCCAGCAGCACGGCGCCCAGAAGCAGGGATAGACCATCGGCTAATGGCACACCTGCCAGGGCGAAGTCGCTGCCGTACAGCCCGGCAAGACGCACCACGGCGTCGTTCAGCCAGTCCAGGCCGTAGGCCAGCACCAGCCAGGCCAGCAGGCCGGCGCCGGTGCCATAGAGCGCGCCCATATAGAGGAAGGGACGACGCACATAGCTGTCGGTCCCGCCCACCAGCTTGATCACCTCGATCTCGGTACGGCGGTTCTCGATATGCAGACGAATGGTATTACCGATCACCAGCAGCAGCGCCAGGATAAGCAGCACCGCCAGGCCGAAGACGAAACGCTCGCCCAGTTTGAGGATGGCCGACAGGCGCTCGACCCAGACCAGGTCCAGCTGCGCCTGCTCGATGCCGGGCAGTTCGGACAGGCGCTGGCGCAGGGCTTCCAGGCCGGCCTTGTCGACTTCCTTGGGCGTCACCAGGACCACGCCCGGCAGCGGGTTCTCCGGTAGCTCCTTGAGGGCTTCTCCCAGACCGGACTGCTGCTGCAGTTCCGCTAGGGCCTGCTCGCGGCTGATCCACTCGGCCTCGGCCACGTCAGGCATGCCGGCGATCTCATCGCGCAGCTTCTGGCCCTGGGACTCGCTGGCGTCGATCTTCATGAACAGGGAAATCTGCGCCGCTCGCTGCCAGGAGCCACCCAGGCGCTCGACGTTGCTAAGCAGGAGGGACAAGCCCATGGGCAGGCTGAGGGCGATAGCCATTACCAGGCAGGTGAAGAAGCTGCCGATGGGCTGACGTCCAAGACGACGCAGGCTGTCCACCAGGCTGGCTCGATGGCTTTCCAGCCAGGCGTGCAACAAGGTGCGGAAATCCGGGCCTTCATCACCCTGCTCCGGCGACTCGACATGCCGGGGCGAAGCCCCTACACGCTCGGCAGGCTTTGGCGGCGGCATCTGCTTGGCACTCATCAGACAGCCTCCCCATCGCCGATCAGGCGCCCGCGTTGCAAGGTGAGCAGACGGTGGCGCATGCGCGCGATGAGCGCCAGGTCGTGGCTGGCGATCAGCACTGTGGTGCCCAAACGATTGATGTCCTCGAACACGCCCATGATCTCGGCGGCCAGGCGAGGGTCCAGGTTGCCGGTGGGTTCGTCGGCCAGCAGCAGGGCCGGCCGGTGCACCACGGCGCGGGCGATGCCAACGCGCTGCTGCTGACCGGTGGACAGGTCGGCCGGATAGAGCTCGGCCTTGTCCGCCAATGACACGCGCTCCAGCGCCACGCTCACCCGCTTGGCGATCTCCGCCTTGGACAAACCGTGGATCTGCAGCGGCAGGGCGACGTTGTCGAACACGCTACGGTCGAACAGCAATTGGTGGTTCTGGAAGACGACGCCGATCTGACGACGCAGGAAGGGAATCTGCGAGTTGGTGATGCTCGACAGGTCCTGGCCGGCCAACAGCAACTTGCCACTGGTGGGGCGCTCCATCGCCAGCAGCAGGCGCAGCAAGGTGCTCTTGCCGGCGCCGGAGTGACCAGTAACGAAGAGGAACTCGCCGCGGCGGACGCGGAAGCTCAGTTCGTGCAGGCCAACATGGCCATTGGGGTAGCGTTTACCGACCTGCTCGAATCGAATCATGCGGACTCCCGCTCAGCGAAGAGGGCCTTCACGAAGGCGTCGGCTTCGAAGGTACGCAGGTCGTCGATGCCTTCACCCACACCGATGTAGCGGATCGGCAGGCCGAACTGCTTGGCCAGGGCAAAAATCACCCCACCCTTGGCGGTGCCGTCCAGTTTGGTCAGCGCCAGGCCAGATAGATTGACTGCCTGGTGGAACTGCTTGGCCTGGTTGATGGCGTTCTGCCCAGTGCCGGCATCCAGCACCAGCAGCACTTCGTGGGGAGCCGACTCGTCCAGCTTGCCGATCACGCGGCGCACCTTCTTCAGCTCTTCCATCAGGTTGTCTTTTGTGTGCAGGCGGCCGGCGGTGTCGGCAAGCAGCACGTCGATGCCCCGGGCCTTGGCGGCCTGCACGGCATCGAAGATCACGGAAGCGGAATCGGCGCCGGTGTGCTGGGCGATCACGGCGATGTTGTTGCGCTCCCCCCACACTTGCAGCTGCTCAACTGCAGCGGCGCGGAAGGTGTCGCCGGCAGCCAGCATGACCTTCTTGCCTTCCAGTTGCAGTTTCTTGGCCAGCTTACCGATGGTGGTGGTCTTGCCGACGCCGTTCACGCCGACCACGAGGATCACGTAAGGCGTACGGCCGCCGTCGATCTTCAGCGGCTGCTCGACCGGACGCAGCAGGGCAGCCAGTTCGTCCTGCAGCGCTTTGTAGAGGGCATCGCTGTCGGCAAGCTGCTTGCGCGCGACCTTCTGGGTCAGGCTCTGTACGATGACACTGGTCGCTTCCACGCCAACGTCCGCCGTCAGCAGGCGAGTCTCGATCTCATCCAGCAGATCGTCGTCGATGACCTTGCGCCCGAGGAACAGGCTGGCCATGCCTTCGCCGATACTGGCGCTGGTCTTCGACAGGCCCTGCTTGAGGCGGGTGAAGAATCCAGCCTTGGAAGGCTCAGCCGGGACGGCAGGCGCAACGTCGGCAACCAGCGCAGGTACGGCGGACGCAGCTGGCGGTGCGGCTACAGGTGCAGGTGCAGGTGCAGGTGCAGGTGCAGGTGCAGGTGCAGGTGCAGCAGGCACGGCGACAACCGGAGATTCAACAACCACAGGCGCGGCGACCGGTGCAGGGGCGAAATGCGGGGCCTCGGCCGCCACGGGCGTGGCTTCGGGCACAGGCACTTCGGCAATCGCAGGAGCGGCCGCTGGGGTCGTCTCGGCCATCGTGTCAGTGACCGGTCCGGGAGCTGAAACTGCTTCGGGCGCAGGCGTGGATGCGGCCGGCACCTCGGCCTCGACAGGAACCACCGGCTCCGCCGGAGTGGCGGGGGCGGATTCCTGGGGCTTCTTGCGCAGCCAGCCGAACAAGGATTTCTTTTCCCCGGCCTGGGCCGGAGCTTTCTTGTCGTCGTTGGAACCAAACATGAGTCGATTGCATCTCAAGGGAGCGACCGTGCTGGCTCTATGCCGGCCAGCTTCGCCGCCCCGGGAAAGGATGGGGTATCCTAGCACCTCTTCGCCCGCAGGCGGTACGACCGCCGGGGCCGTCCGACAGGTCAAGAACATCCATGAAAGCCATAGCCCGACAAGCCGCCGGCTTGCTGTATTGCGCCCTCTGCCTGCCTGCTCTGGCCCTCGCTGCAGACAACCAGCCCACCCACGAGTTCACCCTGGACAACGGCCTGAAGGTCGTCGTCCGCGAGGACCATCGTGCTCCCGTGGTGGTGTCCCAGCTCTGGTACAAAGTTGGCTCGAGTTACGAAACGCCCGGCCAGACCGGTCTCTCCCACGCCCTCGAGCACATGATGTTCAAGGGCAGCCGCAAACTCGGCCCCGGCGAAGCCTCGCGCATACTCCGGGAGCTCGGCGCCGAGGAAAACGCCTTCACCAGCGACGACTACACCGCCTATTACCAGGTGCTTGCCCGTGACCGCCTGGGCGTCGCCTTCGAGCTGGAAGCCGATCGCCTCGCCAGCCTCAAGCTGCCGCCCGAGGAGTTCACTCGGGAGATCGAGGTCATCAAGGAAGAACGCCGCCTGCGCACCGATGACAAGCCCACGGCCAAGGCATTCGAGCGCTTCAAGGCGATGGCCTATCCGGCCAGCGGCTACCACATTCCCACCATCGGCTGGATGGCTGACCTCAACCGCATGAAGGTGGAAGAGCTGCGCCACTGGTACGAATCCTGGTACGCCCCGAACAACGCCACCCTGGTGGTGGTGGGCGACGTTACCCCGGACGAGGTCAAGGGCCTTGCCGAGCGCTATTTCGCCGGCATTCCCAAGCGCGAAGTGCCGCCCGCGAAGAAACCCCTGGAGCTGGCCGCCCCTGGCGAACGCCGCCTGACCTTGCACGTGCGCACCCAGCTGCCGAGCCTGCTGATGGGCTTCAACGTGCCCGGCCTGGCGACCGCCAAGGATGCTCGCCAGGTCCATGCCCTGCGTCTGATCTCCACCCTGCTCGACGGCGGCTACAGCGCACGCCTGCCGAGCCGCCTGGAGCGTGGCGAAGAACTGGTCAGCGGTGCCTCCGCCTGGTACGACGGCTTTCCCCGAGGCGACAGCCTGTTCGTCATCAGTGCCACTCCCAACATGCAGAAGGGCAAGACCCTGGAGCAGACAGAGGCCGGCATCTGGCGCCAGCTGGAAGACCTGAAGAACACCCCGCCCAGCGCCGACGAGCTCAAGCGCGTGCGCGCCCAGGCCATCGCCGGCCTGGTCTACCAGCGCGACTCCATCACCAGCCAGGCCACCACCATCGGCCAGCTGGAAACCGTCGGTCTGTCCTGGACATTGATGGACCAGGACCTCGCCGCCCTGGAAGCCGTGACCCCCGCCGATATCCAGGCCGCTGCCAAGACTTACTTCACCCGCGACCGCCTGAGCGTCGCCCACATCCTGCCCGAGGAGGCCCACCATGAGTGAGCGCAACGGCCTGCGTTACGGCCTGCTCGGTCTGGCCCTGATCGTCCTGCTCGGCGTGCTCGGCGTCATCGTCAACCGCCCGGCCAGTACCGCCACCGCTGAAACCGCCACCCCGGCACCGGCTGAAGGCCTGCAGTCACTGACTGCGCTGGGTAACAAGGCGCCCGTCCGCCGCACGCTGAACATCCAGAGCTGGACTACAGCCGAAGGCGCCAAGGTGCTGTTCGTCGCCGCTCCCGAGTTGCCGATGTTCGACCTGCGTCTGACCTTTGCCGCCGGCAGTAGCCAGGACAGCGGCACGCCCGGATTGGCGACCCTGACTAACGCCATGCTCAACGAGGGCGTGGCCGGCAAGGATGTCACCGCCATCGCCGAAGGTTTCGAGAGCCTGGGCGCGGAGTTCGGCAACGGCGCCTACCGCGACATGGCCATTGCCAGCCTGCGCAGCCTCACCGCCGCCGAGCAACGCGCGCCTGCCCTGGCGCTGTTTACCCAGGTGATCGGTGCGCCGACCTTCCCTGAAGACTCCCTGGCGCGGATCAAGAATCAGATGCTCGCGGGCTTCGAGTACCAGAAGCAGAACCCGGGCAAGCTCGCTGGCCTGGAACTCTTCAAGCAGCTCTACGGCCAACATCCCTACGCCCACTCCAGCGAAGGCAACGAGAAGTCCATCCCCGGTATCACGGTCGCCCAGATGCGCGACTTCCACCGGAAGGCCTACGCCGCCGGCAACGTGGTGATCGCCCTGGTCGGCGACCTGTCCCGCGCCGAAGCGGAAAACATCGCCAACCAGGTATCCCAGGCCCTGCCCAAAGGCCCAGCGCTGCCCAAGTTGCTCGAGCCGGAGACACCCAAACCCGGCCTCAACCATATCGAGTTCCCCTCCAAGCAGACCCACCTGATGCTGGCGCAGCTCGGCATAGACCGGAACGACCCGGACTACGCGGCGCTCTACCTGGGCAACCAGATCCTCGGCGGCGGCGGCTTCGGCACCCGGCTGATGGAAGAGATTCGCGAGAAGCGCGGCCTGACCTATGGCGTCAGCTCCGGCTTCACCGCCATGCAGGTGCGAGGCCCCTTCATGATCGGCCTGCAGACTCGCGCCGAAATGAGCCAGGGCACGCTCAAGCTGATCCAGGACATTGTCCGCCAGTACCTGGCCGATGGCCCCACCCAGAAGGAACTGGACGACGCCAAGCGCGAACTGGCCGGCAGCTTCCCGCTCTCCACCGCGAGCAACGCCGACATCGTCGGCCAGTTGGGCGCCATCGGTTTCTACGACCTGCCGCTGACTTACCTGGAAGACTTCATGGCGAAGGTCCAGACGCTGGACGTCACCCAGGTCAAGGCCGCTATGGCCAAACACCTGAATCCCGACCAATTCGTCATCGTCACCGCCGGTCCGACTGTCACCCAGAAGGACCTGCCGCCGCCCACCGACAAACCCGCCGAAATGCCCAGCGGCGTACCGGAGCACTGATGCGCAAGCCAAACGCCAAACCCGCCAGGCCAACCCACGGTGGCCAGGGCCAGCTCCGCATCATCGGCGGCGAATGGCGCTCGAGGCGCTTTGCCTTCCCCGACGGCCCCAGCCTGCGGCCCACTCCCGACCGGGTGCGCGAGACGCTGTTCAACTGGCTGGCGCCCTACGTGGAAGGCGCGCGCGTACTGGACCCCTTCGCCGGCAGCGGCGCGCTTTACCTGGAAGCCTTGTCGCGCGGCGCGGCAGAAGGGCTGGCGCTGGATCTCAACCCCGACTCCGTGGCTGCCCTGCGCGGTCACCTGAACGTGCTGCGCTGCGACAGGGGCCAACTGCTGCAGCGTGATGCCCTGCGTTACCTGGACAACCAGGCGCCCAGCACATTCGACCTGGTGTTCCTCGATCCGCCCTTTAACCAGGGCCTGCTGCAGCCCGTCTGCAACCTGTTGGAAAACCGTGGCTGGCTGACCCCCCGCGCCTGGGTCTATACCGAAAGTGAGAACCCACCCTCCGCACTGGGCCTTCCAGGCAACTGGCGCCTGCACCGCGAAAAGAAAACCGGCCAGGTGTACTACGCCCTTTGGCAACGCGCAGACAGGGAAATCCCGCCCTCTGAGTAACGGCCGCGCCGATGAACTCGTTCCATACCCCAGTCACCAACCGCACCAGCTTCCAGCCCGCCTGGTGGTTGCCCGGTCCGCACCTGCAGACCCTCTGGTCGCCGTTCTGTCGCACACCACCCCACCTGGAGCGGCAACGCGAGCGACTGTGGCTGGAGGACGGCGACTTCCTCGACTTGGACTGGTACGGCCCCCATGAAGCCGATGCCCCCCTGGTGCTGGTCCTGCATGGGCTGACCGGCTCGTCCAACTCGCTCTACGTGCTTGGCCTGCAGCGAGAACTGGCCACCCGTGGCTGGGCCAGCGTGGCCATCAACTGGCGCGGATGCTCGGGCGAGCCCAACCTGCTGCCCCGCGGTTACCACTCGGGCGTCAGCGAGGACTTGGCGACCACGGTTCGGCACCTGCGCGCCAGCCGGCCGCTGGCACCGCTCTACGCAGTGGGCTATTCGCTAGGGGGCAACGTACTACTCAAACACCTAGGGGAAACCGGCAACGACTGTGGCCTGCAAGCAGCAGTAGCAGTATCGGTGCCGTACCGCCTGGACCAGTGCGCCGACCGCATCGCCCTGGGTTTTTCACGGGTCTACCAGGCGCATTTCATGCGCGAGATGGTGGCCTACGTGAAGAGCAAGCAGCGTTTGTTCGCCCACCAGGGTCAGGCCGAGCATCTGTCCACCCTGGAACGCCTTGGCCCACTGGAGGGCATGCGCACCTTCTGGGACTTCGACGGTCGCATCACCGCGCCGCTGCACGGCTACAACGACGCCCACGACTACTACCGCCGCGCCTCCAGCCGCTTTTATCTGGGTGGTATCCGCATCCCCACGCTGCTGATCCAGTCCTCCGACGACCCCTTCGTCTTCCGCCACAGCCTGCCGGACGCCCACGAACTTTCGGCCACCACCCGCATGGAGCTGCATTCGCGCGGCGGGCATGTGGGCTTCGTCGAAGGATCGCCGCAGAAACCCGCCTACTATCTGGAGCGACGGATTCCAGATTGGTTGGGGAGCTGCCGCTAGTTTGGAACAACCTGCTCCAGCGGCACGTATAGCTTTTCGTAAAGCGCCTTGACCGCCGGCCGCGCCTCGGGCGCGAGGTAGCCACCTTCCAGCGCCAGCACCTGGTAGATGCCGCGGCGCAGCAGTTCCTGGCTGAGATCGGCGGAATTGCCCCGCGTTGTACAGAGGAAACGCACCCAGGAGGTGACGATGATCCAGCTATTGAGAGTCAGGGCTTCGACCTGCGCGGGGTTCATCAAGAGGATGCCGGCAGCGACGAACCCCCGGTAGATGGCCTGGGCGTGGTCCAGGCAGCGTTGGGCGAACAGGCGGTAGCGCGCGGCGAGCTCCGCATCCGACTCCAGCAAGTGTTCCAGGTCGCGGTGCAGGAAGCGGAAGTCCCACATGGCCGCCAACAGGGATTCCAAGTAAAAGGTCTTGTCCTCTACCGATACCTCGCGCCCCTCCGGAAGGCGAAGAAAGCTGTCCACCCGTGCTTCGTAGTGATCGAACAGCTCGGCGATGATCTCCTGCTTGTTGCGGAAGTGGTAATACAGGTTGCCCGGCGACATGCCCAGATGTGCAGCGATGTGGTTGGTGGTCACATTGCGCTCGCCCTGGGTATTGAACAGCGCGAGGCTCTCCAGAACGATACGGTCGCGGGTCTTGGGTCTTGGGGCCATCGGGTGAATCTTCCTGCAATCGGTGGGGCACGGCGTGCGCCAAAGGTACACCGCCCAAGCGCTGGGAAACACCCGGTGTTACCCGCATCCACCCCGCCCAGCTTTTCGTTGGGCTGCCGCCGGGCAGTCCGGCAGGCAAGCTATTTGACACTTTAGAGCAATTGCTCTAAAAACCAGCGACACTACAACAACAGAGCCGCTTCGTATCCACCCAGTGGATTCGAACACTTCCGGAACCCCCGAGGAACCGCGCCATGGTCGCCGACATCGCCTACCTGCAACAGAGCCAGCAGCAGATCAGCCAGCTGGAAACCCTCTTCCAGCGCCAGCGCGAGGCTTTCCGCGCGAACCCCATGCCCAGCGCAGACCAACGCATCCAGTGGCTCAACGCCCTTCGTGATCTGCTGCTCGCCGAAAAACAGGCTCTGATCGACGCGATTTCTCAGGATTTCAGCAACCGCTCGGCCAACGAGACCCTGCTGGCCGAGATCATGCCCAGCCTTCATGGCATCCACTATGCCGCCAAGCGTCTGAAGAAGTGGATGAAGCCTTCCCGCCGCGGCGTCGGCCTGGCCTTCCAGCCAGCATCGGCCAAGGTCGTGTACCAGCCGCTTGGTGTGGTCGGCGTGATCGTGCCCTGGAACTACCCGCTGTACCTGGCCATCGGACCGCTGGTGGGCGCCCTGGCAGCCGGCAACCGGGTGATGATCAAGATGAGCGAATCCACCCCGGTCACCTCCCAGTTGGTCAAGGACCTGCTGGCGCGCATCTTCCCCGAGGACCTGGTGGCCGTGGCGCTGGGTGAGGCCGAAGTCGGCGTGGCCTTCTCCCGACTGCCCTTCGACCACCTGCTGTTCACCGGTGCCACCAGCATCGGCAAGCATGTGATGCGCGCCGCCGCCGAGAACCTGACCCCCGTCACCCTGGAGCTGGGCGGCAAGTCACCGGCCATCGTCTCCGCCGACGTGCCCCTGGCCGATGCCGCCGAGCGCATCGCGTTCGGCAAGACCATGAACGCCGGCCAGACTTGCGTGGCGCCGGACTACGTGCTGGTGCCGGAAGACCGCGTCGAGGGCTTCGTCGAGGCCTATCGCCAGGCGGTGCAGGGCTTCTACCCGCAGTTGAGCGACAACCCCGACTACACCGCCATCATCAACGAGCGCCAGTTGGGCCGCCTCAAAGGCTACCTGAGCGACGCAGAAGCCAAGGGCGCGCGCCTGGTGCCGCTGTTCCCCGAATCCCAGGGCCGCCGCCTGCCCGCCACCCTGGTGCTGAACGCCACCGACGACATGAAGCTGATGCAAGAGGAAATCTTCGGCCCCTTGCTGCCTGTCGTCCCTTACCGCCGTATCGAAGACGCCTTCGCCTATATCAACGACCGCCCGCGCCCACTGGCCCTCTACTACTTCGGCTACGGCAAGTCGGAACAGCAGCGCGTGCTGCACGAGACCCATTCCGGCGGCGTGTGCCTGAACGACACCCTGCTGCACGTGGCCCAGGACGACATGCCCTTCGGCGGGATCGGCCCCTCCGGCATGGGCCACTATCATGGCCATGAAGGCTTCCTGACCTTCAGCAAGGCCAAGGGCGTATTCATCAAGCAGCGCTTCAATGCCGCGAAGTTGATTTACCCGCCTTACGGCAAGGCCATCCAGAAGCTGGTCTACAAACTCTTCGTCCGCTGAGCCGGGCTTTCGCAGGCAGATGACAAGAATGAGCGAAACCACCCTCGACGTGCCGGGCCTGTCCCGGCGCAACCTGCTCAAGGTCGGCCTGTTCGGCTCGGCCTTCCTCGCCACCGCCGGGGTCACCGCGAGCCTCACCGGCTGTTCGGCCAGCGTGCCGGCGGGCGGCTTCGCCGTGCTGCGTGAATCCGACCTGCCCTTCCTTCGCGCGCAGGTCCCGGTCATGCTCGAGGGCGCCGTGCCCGCCGAGAAGATGGTCCAGGCCGTGGACGGCACCCTGCAGAGCCTCGACTACGCCCTGCACCGTTTGTCGCCGGAAATGCTCAAACTGACCCAGCAGCTCTTCGACGTACTGGCCCTGCCGGTCACCCGCGGCCCACTGACCGGCGTCTGGGGCAGTTGGGAGAAAGCCAGTGCCCAGGACATTCGCGACTTCCTCACGCGCTGGGAAAACAGCTCCTTCGGCCTTCTGAGAATGGGCCACGCGTCCCTGCTGCAACTGGTGATGATGGCCTGGTACGGCCGCCCGGAATCCTGGGTGCACTGCGGTTACCCAGGGCCGCCCGCCATCTGATCCCCCATAACGACAAGAACTCGCCCGAGACCCTGACATGCCTGTACCCGATCTGTTCGCCGAGGGCCTGGCCCGTGGCTGGAAAACCCACAACGGCTCACGCCTGGAACAAGACCTGACCCTGGAAGCCGATGTCGCCATCGTCGGCAGCGGCGCCGGTGGCGGCACTACGGCGGAAATCCTCAGCGCAGCCGGTTTCAAGGTGCTGCTGATCGAGGAAGGCCCGCTGAAGACCAGTTCCGACTTCAAGATGCAGGAAGCCGAGGCCTACCCGAGCCTCTACCAGGAAGGCATCGGCCGCATGACCAAGGATGGCGCCATCACCATCCTCCAGGGCCGCGCAGTGGGCGGAACCACCCTGGTGAACTGGACCTCCAGCTTTCGCACCCCCGATCCGACGCTGGAGCACTGGGCGCGCGAGCACGGGGTCAAGGGCCTGTCGGTGGCCGAGATGGCCCCCTGGTTCGAGAAGATGGAAAAGCGCCTCGGCGTTGCGCCCTGGGCCATCCCGCCGAACCCGAACAACGACGTGATCCGCCTGGGCTGCGAAAAACTCGGGCTGCACTGGAAGGTCATCCCGCGCAACGTGCGCGGCTGCTGGAACCTCGGGTACTGCGGCATGGGCTGCCCGACCAACGCCAAGCAGTCGATGCTGGTCACCACCATTCCCGCCACACTGGAAAAGGGCGGCGAGCTGCTTTATCTGGCCCGCGCCGACAAGCTGTTGATGGAGGGCGACAAAGTCACCGGCATCGAGTGCCTCGGCCTGGACGACCGTTGCGTGGCACCCAATGGCCGCAAAATCACGGTCAAGGCGCGCCATTACGTGCTATCCGGTGGCGGCATCAACACCCCCGGCCTGCTCCTGCGCTCCAACGCGCCGGACCCGCACGGCCGCACCGGCAAGCGCACCTTCCTGCATGTAGTGAACTTCTCCGCCGCGCAGTTCGACCGGGTGATCAACCCCTTCTACGGCGCGCCCCAGTCCATCTACTCCGATCACTTCCAGTGGGACGACGGCGCCACCGGGCGCATGTCCTACAAGCTGGAAGTGCCGCCGCTGCAGCCCGCGCTCACCACCACCTTGCTGGGACGATGCGGCATCGACAACGCCCTGCGCATGGAGCAGCTGCCGCATACCAACGTGATGCTGGCGCTGATGCGCGACGGCTTCCACCCGGACAGCGCCGAGGGTTCGGTAGAGCTGCGCGGAGACGGCAGCCCGGTGCTCGACTACCGCATGACCGACTACACCTGGGACGGCATCCGCCGGGCCTACCACACCATGGCCGAAATCCAGTTTGCAGCAGGCGCCCGAGCCGTGCTGCCGATGCACAACGACGCCGACTACGTGAAAACCCTGGACGAAGCACGCAACCTGATCGACGGCCTGTCGATGGAGCTCTACCGCGCACGCCTGGGTAGCGCCCACGTGATGGGCGGCTGCGCCATGGGCGAGGACCCGAAGCAGGCGGTCACCGACAGCCTGGGCCGGCACCATCAACTGGCCAACCTGTCGATCCACGACGGCTCGCTGTTCCCCACCAGCATCGGCGCCAACCCGCAGCTGTCGGTCTACGGCCTCACGGCCAAGCTCGCCAGTGCACTGGCGGAGCGGATGAGCAAGACTTGATGCATCACTGCTCAAGGACGAAACCATGGACAAGCTCATCTCCGGCCTGCTGATCGTCGCAGGCATCATCCACCTGCTGCCGGTCAGCGGCCTGCTCGGCGCCGAACGGCTCGCGGCGCTCTATGGCCTGTCCTTCAGCGAACCGAACCTGCTGATCCTGATGCGCCACCGCGCGGTGCTGTTCGGGCTGCTCGGCGCACTGCTGGCCTCGGCAGCCTTTCGTCCGGCGCTGCAACCGGCCGCCATGTTGGGCGGGATGATTAGCGTACTGTCGTTCCTGCTGCTGGCCTGGCTCACGCCGGGCTACAACACCGCGCTGCACAAGGTGGTGATCGCCGACTGGGTAGCACTGGTCTGCCTGGTGTTGGCCATCGTGCTGTGGCTGGTACGCAGGCCGGCGGCGAGTGGATGAGCGCACTTCTTGGCCGCAGTGATTCGCTGCGCTACCATCCGATTCCCTTTCGGTCCCCTGCCAGGACGTCGCGATGAACCGAGTGTTGTATCCGGGCACTTTCGACCCTATCACCAAGGGTCACGGCGATCTGATCGAACGCGCCTCGCGTCTGTTCGATACCGTGATCATCGCCGTAGCCGCGAGCCCGAAGAAGAATCCGCTGTTCAGCCTGGAGCAGCGCGTAGAACTGGCCCGCGAAGTCACCAAGCACCTGCCGAACGTCGAGGTAGTGGGCTTTTCCACCCTGCTGGCGCACTTCGTCAAGGAGCAGAATGCGAATGTCTTCCTCCGCGGCCTGCGCGCGGTCTCCGACTTCGAGTACGAGTTCCAGCTGGCCAACATGAACCGCCAACTAGCGCCGGACGTGGAGAGCATGTTCCTCACTCCGTCGGAAAGGTACTCCTTCATTTCCTCCACCCTGGTACGTGAAATAGCGGCCCTGGGTGGTGACATCAGCAAGTTCGTCCATCCGGCTGTCGCTGCGGCATTGGCCGAGCGTTTCAAGCGCTGATACTGAAGGCTCGCCAGCGCCGGCCCTGAACCATGGCGATCGGCGCGTGCGCCGATCACGGCAATCCGGCACAATTCCGCTATTTTCTGTTCAAGGCCGCCGCTGTCTGGCGACGGCAGGAGTTGTTCCCATGTCCCTCAAGATCACCGACGACTGCATCAACTGCGACGTCTGCGAGCCAGAGTGCCCGAACGGCGCGATTTCCCAGGGCGAAGAGATCTACATAATCGACCCCAACCTGTGCACCGAGTGCGTCGGCCACTACGACGAGCCCCAATGCCAGCAGGTTTGCCCCGTCGACTGCATTCCCCTCGACGAAACCCATGTCGAAAGCAAGGATGAGCTGATGCAGAAGTACCTGAAGCTCACCGGCAAGGCCTGACCCATGGGCCGCCCGGTACGCGGCGCCTACCGTGGCGCACTGCTCGCGACGCTGCTGCTGTTCTCGAGCGTTTCCCAGGCCTCCGAGCCGGGCCGCGCGGCCGTCGCCACGCCCAATCCGTCCGCCACTGTGGCCGGCCTGGAAACCCTGGCTCAGGGCGGCAACGCCTTCGATGCCGCAGTGGCCATCAGCGCCGCACTGGCAGTCGCCGAACCTTACGGCTCCGGTCTGGGCGGCGGCGGATTCTTTCTGCTCCGCCAGGGTGGTGACAAACCCGCGTACCGTTTCCTCGATGCCCGCGAGCGTGCGCCGCTGGCTGCCAACGCGCGCCTGTATGTCCGCGACGGCAAGGTCGATCCGGCGCTGTCCCTGGACGGCCCGCTGGCCGCCGCCATTCCCGGCCTGCCTGCCGCCCTTGTCGACCTCGCCAGCCGCTACGGCCGCCTGCCACTGGCCGACAGCCTGACGCCGGCCATCCGCCTGGCTCGTGACGGCATCTCGGTGGATCGCATCTACCGCGAACGCGCCTCCTGGCGGCTGTCGTCCATGCGCGACGACCGGGAGACGACGCGCCTGTTCCTCGACCACAAGGGTGAAATTCCGGAGGAGTTCAGCCTGCTGCGCCAGCCGGAGCTGGGTAACACCCTCGAGCGCATGGCCCGTTATGGCAAGGCCGGCTTCTACAGCGGCCCCACCGCCGAGAGGTTGGTGCAGGGCGTGAACGCTGCTGGCGGCATCTGGAGCCTTCGCGACCTGGCCGAGTACAAGACTGTGGAGCGAGAGCCGATCCGCTTCCGCCTTGCCGATGGCCGTGAACTGATCGGTGCCCCGCCGCCTTCGGCCGGCGGCATCGCCCTAGCCCAGAGCCTGGCCATGCTGCAGGAACTGCCCTGGCGCAAGGCCGATCGCGTACAGCGCACCCACTACGTGGTGGAGGTGCTGCGCCGTGCCTACCGCGACCGTGGCCTGCTCGGCGATCCGGACTTCGTTGCGATTCCGCAGGCCAGGCTGCTCGATGCCAGCTACCTGAAAGGCCTCGCCAAGGGTATCGATGCCCGCCGCGCCACTCCGAGCAGCAGCCTGCCGCCATCACCGCCGTGGCGAGAGGGTGACCACACCACGCACTTCGCGGTAATCGACAAGGACGGCAACGCAGTGGCCGCTACCCTGTCCATCAACCTGCCCTTTGGTGCCGCCTTCACCGTGCCCGGCACCGGTGTGCTGCTGAACGACGAAATGGACGACTTCGCCGCCAACCCCGAAGGCGCCAACGCCTACGGCCTTGCCGCCAGCCAGGCCAATGCTGTCGGCTCGGGCAAGCGCCCGCTGTCGTCCATGAGTCCTACGTTCATCGAAAGCGAATCGGAATTCGCCGCCTTCGGCACGCCCGGTGGCAGTCGGATTCCCAGCATGGTGCTGCTGTCGGTGCTGGAGTACCTCGACGGCCAGCCGGTGAGCCGCTGGCCAGCCGTGGCGCGCTACCACCACCAATACCTGCCGGACCAGATCGAGCACGAGCCAGGCGCCTTCAGCAGCAGCGAAAGCGCCGAACTGCGCGCTCGCGGCTACAGCCTGAAACCGCTTGAGCGCAACTATGGCAACCAGCAGGTGCTGTTCTGGAACAAGGCCAAGGGCAGCCTTGAAGCCGCCAGCGACCCCCGCGGCCTGGGCCTGTCCGAAACGCTTGAAATCGAGAAGATGAAGTAGGGGCGAATTCATTCGCCAAGGGCCGCGCAGCGGCCCTATGCATGCGGGTATGGAGGCGCCGTGCGCACCCTGCGGACTACGGACAATTCCCCTCAAGCACGATCAGCGATTCGTCATCCTGATCCAGCCGCCGCAGCTCGCGGAACAGCAACTGCCCTTCACCCAGCATCAAGACGTTGCGCAGGCTCTGGAAAATGCGACTCGCGTAGCCCAGGTCATTCATCAGCGAACTGGTCTGCAAGCCGTCCAGATCGCCCTTGCGCACGGAATTGAACAGGCGCGTGCGGAAAGCGCCGTCGAAGGCTGCAGCTCTCCCATCCAGCCAACCCAAGCGCTCGTTCCAGGCGTCCTCGGGCAAGTCGGAGCGGCCCAGCTCGCGCAGCTCGTGGAGCATCGCCAGCAGGTGGCGGCGCAGGTCCACGTAGGCATCCCGGATGGGTGACGGGTCCTGGTCCAGGTAGCGGCCGAGGTTCTTCTGCAGGTGCTTGGCATCCTTCACCGCATCCACCAGTTGCAGCGCCGCCAACTGGCAGCTGACCCAGAACTGCTGGTGTGCTTCGTCGAGCGGCAGATCGAGCCGGCCCATGAAGCTCAGCAAATCGCCGTACACGCCCTTGATATGCCGCTGATAGAGCGCTTCGGCATCCAGGTGATAGCGTTCCGGCCGCGCGCGTAGCAGACTTTCGTCGACCTGCGCACGGGCCAACTGGTCCACCGGCAGGTAGAGCGCGTGGCAGATCACCTCCAGGCTCAGGCGACCAAGGTGGCGCAATTCGCGCACCACCGCGCTGGCGGCAGCGTCCACCGAATCCAGCGCACGCTCATTGAGGTAGCGAGCCTGGGTGCGCGGCAGCTGTTCCGGTCCTGCAGCCAGCTCGGTGATCAGCACCTGCGGCTCTTCGCGCTCCGGCAACCAGTGCACCAGCCAGCCGGCGAGGCGCTCCTGCAGTGGCCAGAACAGCAGCACGCCCATGGCATTGATCAAGCTATGGAACATCGCCAATTGGATCAGCTCGTTGTCGCCCAAGCCCGTTGCCTCGGCAATCCGATCGACCAGCCAGCTCAACGGCCCGAGCAGGATGAACGCCAGCGTGCAGGTGACCACGTTGAAGGTTACGTGTGCCAAGGCCAGGCGCTGGCCACTGCGGTTGCCGCCAAGGGAGCCGACGAAGGCCGTGGTGACGCTGCTGCCGACATTGGAGCCGATGGCGATGGCGAAGCCCTGGGCCAGATCCAGCTGGCCGCCGGCAAGGGCCGCCAGGGTCAGCATCAGGGTGGCGTGGCTGGACTGCAGTACAACCGTTATCAACAGACCGATCAGGGCGAACAGCAAGCTGCCCACCAGGCCGTCGGCCTGGTAGGCGCTGAGGTCGAAGCCATCTCCGAAGGCGGAGAAGCCTTCCTTGATCTGGTCGATGCCGAGAAAGATGAAGGCGATGCCGAGGACAATGCGTCCGGCCGCCTTGCTCTTTTCGCCCATGAAACCGCCGAGCACACCGAAGACCAGCAGGGGCAGCGCAATCGGACTAAGGCTGAGATTCTGCCCGGCCAGTGCGAGCAGCCAGATGCCGCTTGTGGCGCCCAGGTTCGCGCCGAAGAGAATCGCGATGCCGCCAGCCAACTGGATCAGCCCCGCACTGATGAACGCGATGGTGAGCAACGACACCAGGGTGCTGGATTGCAGCAGCAAGGTGCCGCAGATGCCGAACATCAACCCCTTGAAGGAAGTGGCCGTGCTGCGCGCCAAGAGATGCTCCAGCTTGCCGCCGGCCAACTGCCGCAAGCCTTCTTCGAGGCACTGCATGCCGAACAGGAACAGCGCGAGGCCCGCGCAGAGTTCCAGCCAGCCGGAGCTGAACCAGAAGCTCAAGGCCAGGCCGATGGCGGACAGGGCGAGCAGAACAATACGGGAGTAGTGCTTCACGGACGGTATTCCTTCACCAGACGAGGCCCAGCTATTACCCGATGCGGCGGCCGGCCGGCAACCCGCAGGGTGCCCGAAAACGCCGACGGCCCCGAAAAGGGGCCGTCTCGATGATGCCAGAGCGAGGGGTCAGTCAGCCTTATAGCCACTGATGGTGCAGCCCAGGCAGCGCACGAAGGTTTCCTTTGCCGGCACCACCACCAGCTCATGGGCAGCCTCACCGACGTTCCCGCCCAGCGCGGAGAACGGCAGGCTGATGATGAACAGGCCGGTACCGATGATGGTGGCCCCCAACAGCAGCGGGCGGGCGATGATCACATCGCCGGCCATGCTGTAGCCGCTGGGCGCGTTGACGGTGTACATGGGGTCGCCGCTGGTATTTTCCTGCACCACTTCCGCATTAGCCGGCAGCGCCAGCAGGCCAGTGGTCAGCGCCAGGACAGCAGCGGATGTGCGGAACAGGTTCATGCGGGCGATCCTTCAGCTAGGGGTGTGCGGAAAACTATAACAGTGCATGGCGCATTGACGGCGTGACGGCCTTCAATCGCCATTGAAAGCGTAGTCGGGTTTTTTCGGCACGTAAGGACCATAGAAGGCCAGCAACTGGCGCAGATCGGCCTGCTCGTCGCCCGTGGGGTAGAACGGCTGGCCGAGCACTACCCGGCGGTTGGCATAGTCCAGCGCAGCCGGAACTATAGGCACTCCGGCGCCGCAGGCGATGTGATAGAAGCCCATTTTCCAGCGATCGACCCGCTTGCGAGTGCCTTCCGGCGAGATCACCAGCATGAACTCGCGGTTCTCACGGAAACGCTCTACGGCCTGATCCACCATGTTCAGCTTGAGGTGACGGCGGATCGGCACGCCGCCCCAACGCTGCATCAATCCAGCGAAAGGCCAGCGGAAGATGGTGTGCTTGCCGAACCAGCGCGCGTTGAGCCGCAGCACGAACTTGACCGCAAGGAAAATCACGAAATCCCAGTTGGAGGTGTGGTGGGCGCCGATCACCACGAACTTGTCGAGTGGCGGCAGGCGCCCTTCGATGCGCCACCCCATCAGGCGCAGCACGCCGCGGCCGATCGTTTCGGCAAAGGGATTGCGGGGCAGGTAGTTACCGTACATAGGACAGACTTCTTTCTTGTTCCAGGAATGCTCGACGCCGAGTCTGCCGACCCGGCGAGGGATTAGCGTTGGCAACGCGGACAGTAGACGCTGGCACGCTGGCCCAGACGGATTTCCCGCAGGGTCGAGCCGCAGCGCTTGCAGAATTCGCCCGCGCGGCCGTAGACGAACAGTTCCTGCTGGAAATAGCCCGGCTTGCCGTCACCGCCGACGAAATCACGCAGCGTGGTGCCACCGCATTCGATGGCCTGGGCGAGGATGCGTTTGATCTCCACGGCCAGCGTCAGGTAGCGCGCCCGCGAGATGGAACCGGCCTCGCGACGCGGGTCGATGCCGGCGGCGAACAGCGCCTCGCTGGCGTAGATGTTGCCGACGCCCACCACCACTGCGTTGTCCATGATGAAGGGCTTCACCGCCATGCTTCGGCCACGGGACAACTGGAACAGGCGCTCGCCGTCGAACAGATCGGTCAGGGGCTCCGGGCCCAGATGGCGCAGCAGCTCGTGGTTCAGCGGATCGTCGCTCCAGAGCAACGCGCCAAAGCGACGCGGATCGGTGTAGCGCAGGGCCATGCCCGATTCCAGCTCGATATCCACATGCTCGTGCTTGGCCGCAGCCAGTCCGGCCTCCACCAGGCGCAAGCTGCCGGACATACCCAGGTGGCTGATCAGGGTGCCGACCTCGGCCTCAAGCAGCAGGTACTTGGCGCGGCGCTCCACATGCAGGATGCGCTGGCCGGACAGGCGCACATCCAGGTCCTCGGGAATCGGCCAGCGCAGTCGACGCTCACGAACGATCACCCGGCTGACGCGCTGGCCTTCGAGGAAGGGCGCGATGCCTCGGCGGGTAGTTTCGACTTCGGGTAATTCAGGCATGACGTATCTCGAATGCGTACTGCGGCTCTCGGTCGGTAGCCCGGATGAAATCCGGGAGCTCGCCAGACACCGCCCCCGGATTGCATCCGGGCTACGACACCTGACGGGGGGCCTCGATGGGCAGGTATCAGTGGGCGCCCAGCTCGCGGATGCTTTCCTTGAGATTCTCGAAGTCGTACTCCGACAACCCCACGTAGTCCAGCACCTGGGAGCGGATGCTCATCCATTCGTAATCCTCGGCCTGATTGCCCAGCACCAGGTGCGACGCGCAGATGTGCTCGGCCATCTTGAGGATCGCCAGCAAGGTCTTGAGCGGCGCATCGCGCCCCGACTCGTCGGTGAAGATGGACAGCGCGTTGTGATGATTGGCGATCGCCTCGCAGAGATGCTCCGGCAAACGCCAGGACCGCGCGGTGAAGTAGCCGACCACCGCATGGTTGGTGTTCAGCAGGCGATTCTCGGTGTCCACCACGCGGCGCTCCGGACCTGCACTGGCATAGGCCTCCTCCAGCACCATCATGTAGTCGGGGAAGCGCTTGAGCATCAGCGGGATGCCGCAGTTGTGGAACAGACCAAGCGCGTAGGCCTCGTCGGCGGACTGGTAGCCGATGCGCTTGGCCAGGGTCAGGCACGTCATGGCCACGTCCTGGGCGGTATCCCAGAAGCGGTTCAGCGTGACGATGGTCTCATCGGTCATCTCGCCCTTGATCGACTGCGCGTTGATCAGGTTGATCACGGTGTTGCAGCCAAGCAGGTTGACCGCTTGCTGGATCGAGGCGATGCGATTGGTCAGGCCGAAGAAGGGCGAATTGACGATCTTCAGCAACGCGCCCGACAGGCCAGGGTCCTGGCTGATGAGGCGGGCGATTGACTTGAGGTCCGGCGACGGCATGACCTGCTCCATTTGCAGGTCGACCATGATCTGCGGTTGCGGCGGCACACTTATGCCCTGCAGGACCTGACGGATCTGATCTGCGGAAAGTTCTTGAGGCATGGGGGATGGGGGATGGGGAGTGAAGGTTGACCGAGTCGACAGTCTACCCGGTTGCACCCGCCAGTTGCGCGGGATTTCGGGCGATTTTCCGACCATCGTGCCAAGTGCCCCGAAGCGCCGCCGGGCGGACCCCGGAGCACATGCGGGCTAGGGTATAATCCTGGCCTTTTTTCCGGAGAGCGACACATGTCCCTGCCCAGCCTGCGCCTCAAAGCCAACGCCGATCGACGCCTGCGCGCCGGCCACCTGTGGGTCTACAGCAACGAAGTGGACGTGGTCGCCACCCCGCTGAACCTCTTCCAGCCTGGCGATCAGGCCATCCTCGAGGCCGCTGGCGGCAAGCCGCTGGGCGTGGTCGCGCTCTCGCCGAACAACCTGATCTGCGCGCGCCTGGTGTCCCGCGATATCAAGCACACCCTGGACAAGTCCCTGCTGGTGCACCGCATCAATGTCGCCCTGAGCCTGCGCGAGCGCCTCTTCGACAAACCCTTCTATCGCCTGGTCTATGGCGACTCCGACCTGCTGCCGGGCCTGGTGGTGGACCGCTTCGGCGATCACCTTGTGGTGCAGCTCGCCTCCGCTGCCATGGAGCGCAACAAGGACGCCGTGCTCGACGCCCTGGTGCAAGTCCTCAAGCCGCGCGGCGTGCTCTGGAAGAACGACTCCAGCGCGCGTGAGGCCGAAGGCCTGGAGCGTTACGTGGACACCGCGTTCGGCGTGGTGCCCGAGTGGGTCGCCCTGGAAGAGAACGGCGTGAAATTCGAGGCCCCGGTAATGGAAGGCCAGAAGACCGGCTGGTTCTATGACCACCGCATGAACCGCGCGCGCCTGGCCCCCTACGTCAAGGGCAAGCGCGTGCTCGACCTGTTCAGCTACATCGGCGGCTGGGGCGTGCAGGCGGCAGCCTTCGGTGCCAGCGAAGTGTTCTGCGTCGATGCTTCCGGCTTCGCCCTCGATGGCGTGGAGCGCAACGCCACCCTCAACGGCGTGGCCGAGCAGGTCACCTGCGTGGAAGGCGACGTCTTCGAGGCCCTCAAAGAGCTCAAAGCCGCCGAGGAGCGTTTCGACGTCGTAGTCGCCGACCCGCCGGCCTTCATCAAGCGCAAGAAAGACCTGAAGAACGGCGAGGCCGCCTACCGCCGCCTCAACGAGCAGGCAATGCGCCTCCTGAACAAGGACGGCATCCTGGTCAGCGCCTCCTGCTCCATGCACCTGCCGGAAGACGACCTGCAGAACATCCTCCTCAACAGCGCCCGCCACCTGGACCGAAACATCCAGCTGCTGGAACGCGGCGGCCAGGGCCCCGACCACCCGGTGCACCCAGCCATTGCCGAAACCCGCTACATCAAGAGCCTGACGGTTCGCCTGCTGCCCAACAGCTAAGCACCTCTGCTCGGCACCGGGCCGGCCGCTGCGCCGGCCCGACCGTCAGCCTTTCCCTGCCGGCCGGGCCCGGCGTAGAATCGGGCCATTCCTCGCCAACCATCCTCCGGCGGGCCAGTGAGCCACGGCCGAGCGAGCGGTGACCCCGCCCCGCCTTCCGGCCCCTTCCGAACGCACGGCCAACTGCCGTTTGCAACCGGCACAGGCGGCGCTCACCATACGCTTACAACCGATACCTGATTAGCCGCAGGAAACCGCCATGCCTGATTACCGTTCGAAAACCTCCACCCACGGCCGCAACATGGCCGGCGCCCGTGCCCTGTGGCGCGCCACCGGGATGAAGGACGAGGATTTCAAAAAGCCGATCATCGCCATCGCCAACTCCTTCACCCAGTTCGTGCCCGGCCACGTGCACCTGAAGGACCTGGGCCAGTTGGTCGCCCGCGAGATCGAGAAACACGGCGGCGTGGCCAAGGAATTCAACACCATCGCCGTCGACGACGGCATCGCCATGGGCCACGACGGCATGCTCTATTCCCTGCCGAGCCGCGAGATCATCGCCGACTCCGTGGAGTACATGGTCAACGCCCACTGCGCCGACGCCATCGTCTGCATCTCCAACTGCGACAAGATCACCCCCGGCATGCTGATGGCCGCCCTGCGCCTGAACATCCCGGTGGTCTTCGTCTCCGGCGGCCCGATGGAAGCCGGCAAGACCAAACTGGCCAACCACGGCCTGGACCTGGTGGACGCCATGGTCGCCGCCGCCGACGACTCCTGCTCCGACGAGAAGGTCGCCGAATACGAGCGCAGCGCCTGCCCCACCTGCGGCTCCTGCTCCGGCATGTTCACCGCCAACTCGATGAATTGCCTGACCGAGGCCCTCGGCCTGTCCCTGCCGGGCAACGGCTCCACCCTGGCCACCCACAGCGACCGCGAGCAGCTGTTCCTGCGCGCCGGCCGCCTGGCCGTGGAACTCTGCCAGCGCTACTACGGCGAAGGCGACGACAGCGTGCTGCCGCGCAACGTCGCCAGCTTCAAGGCCTTCGAGAACGCCATGGCCCTGGACATCGCCATGGGCGGCTCGACCAACACCATCCTGCACCTGCTGGCCGCCGCCCAGGAGGCGGAAATCGACTTCGACCTGCGCGACATCGATCGGCTGTCGCGCAAGGTGCCGCAGCTGTGCAAGGTGGCGCCGAACATCCAGAAGTACCACATGGAAGACGTGCACCGCGCCGGCGGCGTCTTCAGCATCCTCGGTGAGCTGGCCCGTGGCGGCCTGCTGCACACCGACGTACCTACCGTGCACAGCCCCAGCATGAGTGATGCCATCGCCCAGTGGGACATCACCCAGACCCAGGACGAAGCCGTACACACCTTCTTCAAGGCCGGCCCGGCAGGCATCCCGACCCAGACCGCGTTCAGCCAGAGCACCCGCTGGCCGACCCTCGACGACGACCGCGCCGAAGGCTGCATCCGCAGCGTCGAGCACGCCTACTCCCAGGAAGGCGGCCTGGCCGTGCTCTACGGCAACATCGCCCTCGACGGCTGCGTGGTGAAGACCGCCGGCGTGGACGAGTCCATCCATGTGTTCGAAGGCACGGCGAAGATCTTCGAAAGCCAGGACGCCGCGGTGAAGGGCATCCTCGCCGACGAAGTGAAGGCCGGCGACGTGGTGATCATCCGCTACGAAGGTCCGAAAGGCGGCCCAGGCATGCAGGAAATGCTCTACCCCACCAGCTACCTGAAGTCCAAAGGGCTGGGCAAGCAGTGCGCCCTGCTCACCGACGGCCGCTTCTCCGGCGGCACCTCGGGCCTGTCCATCGGCCACGCCTCGCCTGAAGCCGCCGCCGGCGGCGCCATCGGCCTGGTGGAGGATGGCGACCGGATCCACATCGACATCCACAACCGCACCATCCAGCTGCTGGTCAGCGACGAAGAGCTGTCCCACCGCCGCCACGCGCAGGACAAGAAGGGCTGGAAACCGGCCGCGCCGCGCGCGCGCAAGGTGACCACCGCTCTCAAGGCCTACGCCCTGCTGGCCACCAGCGCCGACAAGGGCGCGGTGCGCAACAAGGCGATGCTGGACCACCTGTAAGCCCCGCCAACGAAGACGCCCGGCCCCCGCGCCGGGCTTTTTCTTTTCCTTATGGGGCGAATTCATTGGCTATGTCTACGTTAGTAGCTGCATTGCCCGTGGGAGCTGGCTTGCCAGCGAATGGCCCCGTTTCGCTGGCAAGCCAGCTCCTACAGGGCGCCCTGCCCGATGGTAAATCTTTCGCAACAGCTAACGCAGACATAGCGAATTTATTCGCCAAGCAGGCCGCAGGTCTGCCCTGCAAGATCCCAGGGGGCAGCTGCGCCGCCCTTGGCGAATGAATTCGCCCCCACAATTCCAAGGCCAACCTCCCTCCATGCAGCTCAGGTAGAATCGCCGCTTTTTTGCGGTCGATCACCATGACTTCACTGGAAAAGCCTCCCGTTCCCGACGCTCGCAACGAGCTGCTTTACGGCCTGGAAGACAAGCCGCGCCCGCTGGCCGCCCTGCTCGCCGCGCTGCAGCACCTGCTGGCGATCATCGTGCCCATCGTCACGCCCGGCCTCTTGATCTGCCAGGCGCTGGGCGTGTCGGCGCGGGATACCAACCTGATCGTTTCCATGTCCCTGGTGGTCTCGGGCATCGCTACCTTCGTCCAGTGCAAGCGCTTTGGGCCGTTCGGCGCCGGGTTGCTGATCGTCCAAGGCACCAGCTTCAACTTCGTCGGCCCGCTGATCGCCGGCGGCGCGCTGATGGTCAAGCAGGGCACGCCGGTGGAGGCCGTGATGGCCGCGATCTTCGGCGTGGTGATGGCCGGCGCTTTCGTGGAGATGGGCATCTCCCGCGTCTTGCCCTTCATCAAGCGGCTGATCAACCCACTGGTGACCGGCATCGTGGTGCTGATGATCGGCCTGACGCTGATCAAGGTGGGCCTGATCAGCATGGGTGGCGGCTTCGGCGCCATGGCCAACGGCAGCTTCGCCAACGGCGAGAACCTGCTGCTGTCCGGCACCGTGCTCGGCGTGATCCTGCTGCTCAACCGCATCCCATTGGTGTGGATGCGCAGCTGCGCCATCGTCATCGCCCTGCTGGTGGGCTACGCCCTGGCCGCCTGGCTCGGCCGCCTGGACTTCAGCAGCCTGCATGAGGCACCGCTGGTGCAGGTGCCGGTGCCGCTGCACTTCGGCCTGGGCTTCTCCTGGTCGCTGTTCGTGCCGATGCTGGTGATCTACCTGGTGACCTCCCTGGAAGCCATCGGCGACGTCACCGCCACCAGCAAGGTCTCGCGCCAGCCGGTGGAAGGCCCGCTGTGGATGCGGCGGATCAAGGGCGGCGTGCTGGTCAACGGCGCCAATTCGCTGCTGGCCGGCCTGTTCAATACCTTCCCCAGTTCGGTCTTTGCGCAGAACAACGGGGTGATCCAGCTCACCGGCATCGCCAGCCGCCATATCGGCCTGTGGATCGCCCTGATGCTGGTGCTGCTCGGCCTGTTCCCGGCGGTGGCCGGCGTGCTCCAAGCCATCCCCGAACCCGTGCTGGGCGGTGCCGCCATGGTGATGTTCGGCGCGGTGGCCGCATCCGGTATCAATATCCTCGCCGGCACCACCCTGGACCGCCGCGCGCTGCTCATCATCGCCGTGTCCCTGGCCCTGGGCCTGGGCGTGTCCCAGGTGCCGGAGTTCCTCGTGCACATGCCGGCGGCGCTACGCAACATCCTCGAATCGGGCGTCGCCACTGGCGGCCTCTGCGCCCTGCTGCTCAACTGGTTCCTGCCGGAAACCCCGACGCAATCCCGCTAAGTGGCAGAATGGGCCTCGTTTCCCGACGAGGCCCTGAACATGACAGCCCTGCGCATTGGCCTGATCTCCGATACCCACGGCCTGTTGCGGCCCGAGGCCGTGGCGGCGCTGCAGGGCTGCGACCACATCCTCCACGGCGGCGACATCGGCAAGCCGGAAATCCTCGCTGCCTTGCGCGAACTGGCGCCGCTGACCGCCGTGCGCGGCAACAATGACCGCGACGCCTGGGCGGAGGCGATCAAGGAGGTCGAAGAGCTCTGTCTGGGCGAGATCGGGATTTATCTGGTGCACGACCAGGCGGATATCCCCGACGACCTGGCCGAGCGCGGCTTCAGCGTCGTGGTCACCGGGCATTCCCACAAGCCACTGATCGTCGAGCGTGATGGACTGCTGCACATCAACCCCGGCAGTGCCGGGCCGCGACGCTTCAAGCTGCCGGTATCGGTGGGGTTTCTCCATCTACAAGCGCACGGGGTGAACGCGGAGCTGTTGGACATCCTGCCCTGAGCCGCCGGCATCGGCGCATCGCCTCGCAAGGCGAGCCCGGCCCGTTGAAACCCGCTCCAAACTGCCTGCCCATGCTCGCCGGACTCAAGCTTCAGGTTGCTCATGAACACCCCCACGCTGGACATCGACTGCCTACCGCACGCCGGTCAGGCACTCCTCTACGCGCTGGCCACCGCCTTCGGCGGCAAAGGCAAGACCGCTCTGCTCAAGCTGCTGCAGATGCGCAATGTGAAGACGGCTGGCGGCTGGCCGATTTCCAGCGAACACATGCCGGACCTGCTGGACACCCTTGAGCAACTGGGCTGGGGCTACCACGAAGAGCTTCCCCGGGGGCGCTTCTATAATCTGGCGCACGAGCAGCGCAACCGCGTCCTGCTGCATCTCATGCAATCACCTCATGCAGCGAGCTGGCTGGCGACACTGAAAGCAAGCCTGCCTGGGCGCGGCGACTGCCAACGCCTGGAAACCCTTGGCGAGCATGAATACAGCCTGTTCCGCGAGGTCATCACCAGCTTGTTGAGCGGTACCGTTCAGCGCGCTCTGGAACTCACCAGGGAATGGCTCGCCGGCGTGCGGAAGCAGACCGGAAAGCGCAAACTCGACCTGCCCTCCATTCTCAATCACCTCTACTGCCTGGCCCTGATCGGCGCCTACGAGCCCGGACACCGGGTCGCGCTCAAGCAGACGCTGGCAACGGGCGTGAAGAATAATTACGGCCGCGCCTACCCGATCCTCTACAGCGACCGCTACGAGCTGCCCACGGATTCGGCCCTGATCGCACTGGTGGGACATCCGGCGCTGTTCTGGATGGACCGGCCCGATGTCCGCCTTGACCTGGTGGCCGGACAACCCGGACTGCACCTGCAGGTCGAAGGTGAATGCATCCATCTGCGGCTTGCGCCTGAGAGCCTCGTCGCCAACAGCAACCTGGTGATCGAGAAGGAAACCCCGACCCGGGTGCTCGTCTACCCGGTCAGCCCGGAGCTGAGACAGATCGCCGCTATCGTCGGCACTGGCCTGAGCATGCCGCTATCGGCCAAGGCGCAGTTGATAGAGGCCATGGGCGCGATCGCGCCGTTGCTGCCAATCCATTCCGAAATCCCGGAACAGGCCGCTCACCTGGAAACGGTGCCTGCGGATGCGCGGCTGTATGCCCATCTGCTGCCGCTGGAAACCGGACTGCGCCTGCAGTTGCTGGTGCGGCCACTGGCCGAAGGCGGCTGGTTCCGCCCTGGCCAAGGTAGTCGCAACCCGCTCGGCGAACGCAACGGCAAGACCATCCAGATCCTGGCGCTACTGCTTGAGCGAGCGGCACAAGGCCCCCAGCTGGTCGTCGCCCCTACCTCGGCGACCCTCAACTGGCGGGCGGAATGTACCCGCTTCGCCCCCACCCTCAGAGCACGCCTCTACCACGAGACGCGTAGCCTGGAAGACCTCGGTCCCATGGACCTGGTGATCGTCAGCTACGGCCTGCTGCAACAGGATAGCGACGCCTTCACGGCGCGCCGCTGGACCAGCGCGGTGCTCGATGAGGCACAAGCGATCAAGAACGCCCAGACCAAGCGCTCCCAGGCGGCCATGGCCCTGCAGGCGGATTTCCGCATGGTTGCCCCACCGGCACCCCGCTGGAAAACCATCTGGGCGAACTCTGGAACCTGTTCCGCTTCATCAACCCGGGCCTTCTCGGTAGCCAGGAAAGTTTCTCGGCGCGCTTCACCACCCCCATCGAACAAGGTGATGCAGCCGCACGCAGGGCCCTCAGGACCCTGATCCAACCCTTCATCCTGCGTCGCCTGAAGAGCCAGGTACTGGACGAGCTTCCACCCCGAACCGAGATCACCTACCGGGTGCCGCTCTCTACAGAAGAGGCGCACCTGTACGAGGCATTACGCCAACAGGCACTGGACAGCATCAGCCAGCTCTACTCGAACGCCAGTCGCCCCCTGCAGGTGCTCGCAGAGATCACCCGCCTGCGACGCTTCTGCTGCCATCCCTCGCTATCGGTACCCGGCAGCGCGCTACCGGGGAGCAAGCTGCAAGCCTTCGCGGAAATTGCCGACGAGTTGCTGGACAATGGTCACAAGGCGCTTGTGTTCAGCCAGTTCGTCGACCATCTGGAGATCGTTCGCGCCTGGCTCGAACAGAATGGCATGCATTACCAGTACCTGGATGGCTCCACCCCCGCCATGGAGCGCCAGAAGCGCATCGACGCCTTCCAGGCCGGCAACGGCAACCTCTTCCTCATCAGTCTCAAGGCCGGTGGCAGTGGCTTGAACCTGACGGCGGCCGACTATGTGATCCACCTCGACCCCTGGTGGAACCCGGCCGTTGAGGACCAAGCCAGCGACCGTGCCCACCGCATGGGCCAGCAGCGGCCGGTGACCATCTACCGCCTGGTGACCGAAAACACCATCGAAGAGCAGATCGTGGCCCTGCACCGGAAGAAACGCGAGCTGGCGGACAGCTTGCTGGAGGGCGGTGAGCTGAGCGTCAGAATGGATGCAGACGCCTTGTTACGCTTGCTGCGCGGCGAAACGGACTGAGCCTGCCTCGACAGCGTTGACTCAACGCCTCTCCCACACCTCGAAGGCATAGGCGGGCGTGTCGGTCGTCGCCTCGTGCTCGATGCTGGAAGCCAGGCGCCAGTCCTGCTGCGACACTTCAGGGAAGTGAGCATCGCCTTCCGGGGCCAGTTCCACACGGGTCAGGTAGAGACGATCGGCCTGGGCCAAGCCCTCGGCGTAGAGCTGGGCGCCGCCGATCAGCATCAGCTCCTCGGCCTCTTCCTCGCGCGCCCAGGCGGCAGCGCGCTCGATTGCGGATTCCAGGCTGGGGAAGACTTCCGCTCCCTCCAGCACCAGTCCGCTCTGGCGGCTGACCACCAGATTGAGCCGGCCAGGCAGCGGGCGACCGAGGGAGTCCCAGGTCTTGCGGCCCATGATGATCGGCTTGCCGAGGGTCATGGCCTTGAAGTGCTTGAGGTCCGCCGGCAGGTGCCAGGGCAGTTGGTTATCACGGCCGATCACGCGGTTCTGCGCGAGGGCGGCGATCAGGCAGAGGGGCATGGTCTTGTTCATGGCGGCGAGGATACCGACTGCCGCCTGCGAGAGAAAGCCAACGGAGGGTGGGCGCCGGCCGCTGCGCGAATGGATATCACGGCTCCCATCCGGCCCCTCCACCATCGCCATTCGTCGACAGGCACCAACCTGACCAAAAGGTCAGGAACATGTTTCCAAGATTTCGCTGAATTTGGCCGTAAAAATCAGGAGATAGGCGAAAAAGGCCGTATAAAAAATTGTATACAAAGCACTAGTCAATAGGCTTAGTAATTGTCTACAGTTGCCGGCACAATAACAAAACCGAGAGCCCACCATGACAGTCCCATCCGCAAGTCCGTCTCCGGTGCAACGCCCGGAAGACGAAAACCTCGGCATTGGAGCCAACCTCGCCTACGGTCTGCAGCATGTGCTGACCATGTATGGCGGCATTGTCGCGGTACCCCTGATCATCGGCCAGGCTGCCGGGCTTTCGCCCGCAGACATCGGCCTATTGATTGCAGCCTCCCTGTTCGCCGGCGGCCTGGCCACCCTGCTACAAACCATCGGCCTGCCCTTATTCGGCTGTCAGCTCCCCCTGGTGCAAGGCGTGTCCTTCGCAGGCGTGGCGACCATGATCGCCATCATCGGCAGCAACGGCGCCGGCGGCATCCCCGCCGTCCTGGGTGCCGTGATCGCGGCCTCGCTGATCGGCCTGCTGATCACGCCGGTGTTCTCGCGCATCACCAAGTTCTTCCCGCCGCTCGTGACCGGCATCGTGATTACCACCATCGGCCTCACCCTGATGCCTGTTGCGGCACGCTGGGCGATGGGCGGCAATAGCCAGTCGCCGGAGTTCGGCAGCATGGCCAACGTCAGCCTGGCCGCCTTCACCCTCGCGACCGTACTGCTGCTGAGCAAGCTGGGCAGCTCGAGCATCTCGCGCCTGTCGATCCTGCTGGCCATGGTTATCGGTACCGTGGTGGCCGTGTTCTTCGGCATGGCGGACTTCTCCAATGTGCTCGAAGGCCCGCTGGTAGCCCTGCCCACGCCGCTGCACTTCGGCATGCCGGAGTTCCATATCGCGGCGATCCTGTCGATGCTGATCGTGATCATCGTGACCCTGGTGGAAACCTCGGCGGACATCCTCGCCGTCGGCGAAATCATCGGCACCAAGGTCGACTCCAAGCGCCTGGGCAACGGCCTGCGCGCCGACATGATTTCCAGCTCCCTGGCGCCGCTGTTCGGCTCCTTCACCCAGAGCGCCTTCGCCCAGAACGTCGGCCTGGTGGCCGTGACCGGTGTGAAGAGCCGCTACGTGGTAGCCACTGCGGGCCTGATCCTGGTTACCCTCGGCCTGCTGCCGGTGATGGGTCGCCTGATCGCCGCCGTGCCCACCTCGGTTCTGGGTGGCGCGGGCGTGGTGCTGTTCGGCACCGTGGCTGCCTCCGGTATCCGCACCTTGGCGCAGGTGGACTACCGCAACAACATGAACCTGATCATCGTCGCCACCTCGATCGGCTTCGGCATGATCCCGATCGCTGCGCCGACCTTCTACCACCACTTCCCGGCCTGGTTCGAAACCATCTTCCACTCCGGCATCAGCTCGGCCGCCATCATGGCCATCGCGCTGAACCTCATCTTCAACCACTTGAAGGCCGGCAATTCGGACCAGCAGTCGGTATTCGTCGCCGCCAGCGAGCGCACCCTGCGCTACCAGGACATCGCCGCCCTGCACGAGGGTGACTATTTCCGCGACGGCAAGCTGTATGACTGCGACGGCAACGAGGTCAAGGTAACCGGCCAGGATGATCACCACGACGCGCCACCACCACCGAGGGTGAAGGTAGCGGCCAGTTCCCACAGCCATTAACCAGAAAGGCCGGCGCCCATCGCCGGCCTTTCTCTAGATGAAGGGGCCGCCCGCAGCGGCTATCCTCACGGCTCACCCTTGGCCAAGAGGCCCTTCGTGAGCGATACCAGCCCCACCTCCACCTCCTTTTCCCGCCTCGACCAACTCTGGCTGACCGAGGCCATTCGCCTGCGTGAAGAACATGCCGGCCCACTCGAAGATGCCGAAGCCAATCGTCGCGCCAATGCCGCCGGCGGCGACCTGGGGCAGCGCATCCAGGCCCGCGCCCTCTGGCTGGCCCAGCGTGACGGTCAGGCTCAGGCGCTGCAGCTTTGGCGCCAGGGTGCCCGGCTCGCAATCCTGCTGCTGGTGGTACTGGCCCTGGCCAGCGGCGCCGGCCTGGCCATTGCCGCCTTGGGTGACGGCCAACGCCCGGTCAACCTGTTCTGGTCCCTGGGCACCCTGCTCGGACTGCACTTACTGACGCTATTGGGCTGGGCCTTGTCTTTCGGCCTCGGCAGCAGCGCCAGCGCGCTTGGCCGACTCTGGCTCTGGACGAGCGGCAAGCTGGCGCGCGATGCACAAGCCGCACACCTGGCCCCGGCCCTGCTCCTGCTGCTGCAGCGCCAGGGGCTGACCCGCTGGGGTCTGGGCGCGCTGGTCCATGTCGCCTGGCTGCTGGCGCTGGGTAGCGCCCTGATGGTGCTGCTACTGCTGCTCGCCACCCGCCGTTACGGTTTCGTCTGGGAAACCACCCTCCTCGGCAGCGACACGTTCGTCTTCCTCACCCAGGCGCTGGGCGCCCTGCCCGGCCTGCTCGGCTTCAGCCTGCCGGATGCCGAAACCATCCGCGCGAGCAGCAGCGTGGTCGGCGCGGAGCCCGCACGTCAGGCGTGGTCGGGCTGGCTGCTGGGCGTCACTTTCACCTATGGCCTGCTGCCACGCCTGCTGCTCGCGCTGTTCTGTCTGTGGCGCTGGACGCAGGGGCGCGCGCGCCTGAACCTGGACCTCGGCCTGCCCGGTTACAGCCTGCTGCGCGAGCGCCTGCAGCCGGCCAGCGAGCGCCTGGGCGTTCTCGACGCGGAGCCCACCGAACTGATGCAACCTCGGGCGGGAAGCCTGAACGGCGAGAGCCAGGGTGCGCTGCTGGTGGCCATCGAACTGGATGACCGCCGCCCCTGGCCACCGACCCTGCCCAAGGGTGTAGGCGATGCCGGCGTGCTGGACAGCCGTGAGCAACGCCAGCGCTTGCTGGACCAACTCAGCCGCTTCCCGCCGGAGCGCCTGGCGGTGGCCTGCGACCCGCGTCGGTCGCCGGACCGAGGCACCCTGGCACTGATCGGCGAACTGGCACGCAGTGCCGCGCAAACCCGCGTCTGGCTGCTGCCCCCGCCGTCCGGCGAAGCCCTCGACAGCCAGCGCCTGGAGGACTGGCACCAGGCGCTCGATAACCTGGCCCTTCCGCACGCCCAAGGGGCGCCGATGAACTGGCTGGAGACCGGCCATGACTAAGCCGCTGAAGTTGGCCGTGGTCGGCCACACCAACGTGGGCAAGACCTCGCTGCTGCGCACCCTGCTGCGCGACCGTGCGTTTGGCGAGGTGTCCCATCGCCCCAGCACCACGCGCCATGTGGAAGGCGCGCGGCTGTCGGTGGAGGGCCAACCGCTGCTGGAGCTCTACGACACCCCCGGCCTGGAAGACGCCATCGCCCTGCTGGACCACCTGGAGCGGTTGGAACGCCCTGGCGAGCGCCTGGATGGCCCCGCCCGACTCGCCCGCTTCCTCGATGGCAGCGAGGCGCGCCAACGCTTCGAACAGGAAGCCAAGGTGCTGCGGCAACTGATGGCCTCCGACGCCGGGCTCTATGTGATCGACGCCCGCGAGCCGGTGCTGGCCAAGTACCGCGATGAGCTGGCGGTACTCGCCATGTGCGGTCGCCCCTTGTTACCCGTGCTGAACTTCGTCGCCGTCCAAGGCCACCGCGAAGCGGATTGGCGCGAGGCCCTGGCCCGCCTCGGCTTGCACGCCCTCGTGCGCTTCGACAGTGTGGCGCCGCCGCTGGATGGCGAGCAGCGGCTCTATGACAGCCTGGCCCTGCTGCTGGAGCGGGCCCGCCCGCAGCTGCAACGACTGGTGGACGACCATCAGGCACAGCGTCGCCTGCGCCTGGAGGCCGGCAGCCGGCTGATCGCGGAGTTGCTGCTGGACGTGGCAGCCTGCCGGCGCAGCGTGCCGGCGCAGGACGCCGCCCTGCAGGCCGCTACCGAGGCGCTGCGCCAGCAGGTGCGCCAGCGCGAGCAACGCTGCGTGGAGGCCCTGCTACGGCTCTACGCCTTTGGCCAGGATGACGCCTCCGCCAGCGAACTACCGCTGCTGGGAGGACGCTGGGGTGACGACCTGTTCAACCCGGAAACCCTCAAGCAGCTTGGCGTGCGCCTGGGCGGTGGCATGGCGGCTGGCGCGGCGGCCGGTGCGGGGGTCGACCTGCTGGTGGGCGGTCTCACGCTTGGTGCCGCGGCAGCGCTGGGTGCCCTGGCCGGTGGCGCCTGGCAGACCTTCGGCCATTACGGCGAACGCCTGCTGGGCAAGATCAAGGGACAGCGGGAGCTGACGGTGGACGACGCGATCCTGCGTCTCCTGGCCCTGCGCCAGCGCAAGCTTCTGGCAGCACTGGATGCGCGTGGGCACGCTGCGTTCGAGGCCGTTCACATCGATACGCCAGAAGAGAAACAGTGGCGAGAAGGCAAGCTGCCAGCCGTGCTGGCCAAGGCTCGCGCCCATCCGGAATGGTCGTCGCTGAATCCTGGTGCGGAGTTGGAGCAGGCGGAGCGCCAGGGTTGGGTCGCCACCCTGGCGGAAGGTCTGAGGCCCTGATGCAGGGCCTTCACCATCAGCGACCGCCGGCCTCGATCAGAATGCGGTCGGCACGGCATTCGCTGCGATCGCGCGAGCGGTTGGCGGCGAACTGGCCATCGACCACGCCCACCAGGCTGTCCGCCGGCTTCAGCTCGCGCGGCAGGGCCACACGGATCTCCTGAAGGTATTGGCCGCTGCAGATGAGCAGGAAGTTGTTCGCAGCGGAGGCATCACCGAAGTCCTTTCCCACGTGCTCGTAGAAGGTACGCCGGGAGATAGCGCCGCCAATGTTGGCAACGATGTACTGCCCCGCCGCCGACTGATCCAGCTGCCGCACGAGGTCCACTGCGCGGCGGAAATAGGCATCGTCGTCCATCTGGGTCTGGCAAACACCGTGCTTGTCCCACTGGTAACGACCAAAGCTGGTGCCGTAGCGGAAGTTCGGCATCCAGGGGCGGACATAGCTCAAGGTGTCGGCACTGAGCTTCATGTCCGGTCCGGCGCAGTGACCATAGCTCTTGCCGCAGGACAGACGGTTGGGCCAGAGGCCGTGCAGCGTCAGGTGGGAAATCTGCAGCTCACCGGCGTCCAGGCCCTCACATTCAGGTTTCGTCCCCTTGTAGCGGGCGTGTTCGCAGAAACCCGGCTGCCAAGTGGCCGCCAGCACGTAGCCGTCGTGCTGATCGGGCAGGCTGCAGACATCACCATTGCTCCCTGCCTTGGTGGCCGCCTGGCCCGTATTGAAGGCAAGCCCCTCGGCCGAGCCGCAGTCGGCAGACACCCAGCGCAACGGTGTGTCACTGCCCGGAACGCGAATACGTAGCCAGTCGTACTCGCGCTTGTTCACCTCCACCACCTCGTAACGCTGGCCCGGCTGCACCTTGAGGTCGTCCGGGTTGGTCTGTTTGCGGATGGACTGGAAAGCCTCGCAACGCTGGCTGGCAATGAAACTGCCCTGGGCAGGCTCGGCCCAGGTGGCGAAGGACGGCCAGAGGCCGAAAAGCCCCGTGAGCAGGGCTGCAAGCGGGGCTTTCATGGTGACTCCTGTCAGCAGAAGGCCGGAGCGTTGCCGCCCGGGCAGATCAGACGGCAACCGGGGCCTTTATGTGCGGGTGCGACTGGTAGCCCACCAACTCGAAATCCTCGAACGTGAAGGCGAACAGGTCCTTCACGTCTGGATTGATCTTCATGGTCGGCAACGGCAGCGGCTCGCGGGTGAGTTGCAGGTCCGTCTGCTCGATGTGGTTGGCGTAGAGGTGGCAGTCGCCGCCAGTCCAGATGAACTCGCCCGGTTCCAGGTCGCACACCTGGGCCACCATCAGGGTCAGCAGCGCGTAGCTGGCGATATTGAACGGCACGCCGAGGAAGATGTCGGCCGAGCGCTGGTACAGCTGGCAACTCAGCTTTCCGTTGGCCACATAGAACTGGAATAGCGCATGGCAGGGTGGCAAGGCCATCTCGTCCACCAGCGCCGGGTTCCAGGCGGAAACGATCAGCCGGCGCGAGTCCGGATTTTTCTTGATCATTTCCACGACCTTGGCGATCTGGTCGATGGACTCGCCGTTGGGCGCCGGCCAGGAGCGCCACTGGTAGCCATAGACCGGCCCCAGGTTGCCCTCTTCATCGGCCCATTCATCCCAGATGGAGACGCCGTTGTCCTTCAGGTACTTGATGTTGGTGTCGCCCTGAAGGAACCACAGCAGCTCATGGATGATGGATTTGAGGTGGCACTTCTTGGTGGTCACCATAGGGAAACCATCGGCCAGATCAAAGCGCATCTGGTGGCCGAACACACTGTAGGTGCCAGTGCCGGTGCGGTCGCTCTTGAAGGTGCCGGTCTCGCGCACGCGGCGCATCAGGTCAAGGTACTGTTTCATCAGATGACTCCTTGGGCGGCCTGGCGGCGGTGGGCCCAGACGATCATGGCAATGCCGCCGATGATCATGGGCAGGCAGAGGATCTGGCCCATGGTCAGCCAGCCAAAGGCCAGGTAACCGAGCTGGGCATCAGGTACGCGAACGAACTCCACCGCGAAACGGAAAATGCCGTAGAACAGCGCGAACATGCCGGAAACCGCCATGGTCGGACGCGGTTTGCGCGAGTAGAACCAGAGGATGGCGAACAGCGCCACGCCTTCCAGGGCGAACTGGTAGAGCTGCGATGGATGGCGCGGCAACTGCGCCGGATCGGTGGGGAAGATCATCGCCCAGGGCAGGTCGGTGGCCTTGCCCCACAGCTCGGCGTTGATGAAGTTGCCTATGCGGCCGGCACCCAGGCCGATGGGCACCAGGGGCGCGATGAAGTCCATCAGCTGGAAGAAGCTCTTGTTGTTGCGCTTGCCGAACCAGAGGGTCGCCAGCATCACGCCGATCAGGCCGCCGTGGAACGACATGCCGCCCTTCCAGACTTCAAGAATCAACAGCGGGTTGGCGATGTAGGCCGACAGGTCGTAGAACAGCACGTAACCGAGGCGCCCACCGGCGATCACACCCAAGGCGACCCAGAACACCAGGTCGGAGAGCTTCTCCTTGGTCCAGGCGGGGTCGAAGGCCTTCAGCCGGCGCGAGGCCAGCCACCAGGCGCCACCGATGCCGATGAGGTACATCAGGCCATACCAGTGGATTTTCAGTGGACCGATAGCCAGGGCCACCGGGTCGATCTGGGGATAAGCCAGCATCACAGCTCCTTAGATCAGGAAGTTCAGGCCCACTGCCAGCAGCAGCAGGGCGAACAGGCGCTTCAGCAGGCGCGGCGACAGCCGATGGGCCAGACGCGCGCCGAAGCGGGCGAAAAACATGCTGGTGACGGCAATGCCCACCAGCGCCGGTAGGTAGACGAAACCCAGGCTGTAAGGCGGCAGATTGGCGTTGTTCCAACCCAGCGCCATGAACGACAACGCGCTCGCCGCAGCGATCGGCAGACCGCAGGCCGAGGAAGTAGCCACCGCCTGCTGGATGGGTACGCTGCGCCAGGTCAGGAAGGGAACGGTCAGCGACCCGCCGCCTATACCGAAGATGGCCGACGCCCATCCGATCACCAGGCCTGCCAGGGTCAGCCCCGGCTTGCCTGGGACATCGCGGCTGGCCTTGGGTTTCAGGTCAAGGCCCATCTGTATCGCTACCAGTATGGCGAAGATACCGATGATCTTCTGCAACATCGGCCCCTGGATGCCGGCTGCCGTCAGGGAGCCCAGGCCGGCGCCAAGCAGGATGCCGACCGCCATCCAGGCGAAGACCGGCCAACGCACCGCACCCTTGCGGTGATGCTCGCGCACCGAGTTAACAGAAGTGAAGATGATGGTTGCCAGGGACGTACCCACGGCCAGGTGAGTGAGGATGCCCGGGTCGAAGCCGTGAGCGGTGAAACTGAACACCAGCACCGGCACGATGATCATGCCGCCACCGACGCCGAACAGCCCGGCCAGCACCCCGGCGCAGGCGCCAAGCACCAGGTAGAGCAGGAATTCCATGGATACCCCCGAAAACAAAGCGGCATGTTAACGGAAGGCCGTTTCACGCTCCACCTGGGGCGATGGATACCCGTCAAATGCTGCCGATAACCCCCATGGAAAAGCTCGTTCAGCCGATGTAGCTTTCATACCGGCTGCTACACTCCGGCTCACAACAAGGAGATGACTCCATGTGCCTGATCGTATTCGCATGGCGCCCCGGACACGAAGTCCCGCTGGTGCTCGCTGCAAACCGCGATGAATTCTACGCACGTCCCACCCTTCCCATGGCGAGATGGGAAGACGCGCCTGGCGTGATTGCCGGACGCGACCTGGAAGCCGGAGGTACCTGGCTCGGCGCCGGGCCCAAAGGCCGCTTTGCCGCACTTACCAACATCCGCGACGCGCGCACGCCCCCGGTTGGCCGCACGCGGGGCGAGCTCTGCGTGCAGTACCTGCGCGGCAGCATGGGACCGGGAGAATTTCTCGAAGACGCCTGGCGCCGCGCCAACGACTACGCGGGCTTCAACCTGGTGATAGGGGACGACCGCGAACTCTGGTTCCTCAACCCACGCAGTGGTGGACCGATCAACCTCAAGGCCGGTGTCTATGGCGTCTCCAACGCGGACCTGGACACCCCTTGGCCCAAGGTCGAGCGCGGCAAGGCGGCCATCGCCGAATGCCTGGCGCCGCCGTCCACCGATGCCCTGCTGAACTTGCTGCACGACCCGGAGGTAGCGCCGGATCACATCCTGCCGGACACCGGCGTGGGCCTGAACACCGAGCGCATGCTCTCCAGCGTGTTCATCGCCACCCGTACCTACGGCACCCGCGCCAGCTCGGCATTGATCGTCCGCTCCGACGGCAGCCGCGAGCTGGTGGAACGCAGCTACGGTCCCTATGGCGCCAAGCTGGGGGATGTGAAGGTGAAACTGCAGGACTAGCCCCGGAAGCCTGCGGGCGCCATTTCAATCGCGAAGGCATTCGCTCACAAGAAATGGCGCCTTGATTCCTGGAAAAACAAAGGCCACCCGAAGGTGGCCTGTGTGTTTTGCAGCGCTGGATCAGGCGGTCTGGGTGGACGCCGGTTTCCAGTTGGAGGACGAAGCTTCCTCGGCCATGGTTTCCATCGCCTGCTGGATCGCGCGCTTGCGACGCTCCTCGGCCTGACGGGTGAAGAACCAGGCGAAGAAGGTGAACAGCGAAACGGTCAGCAGGATCAGGCTGGCCACCGCGTTGATCTCCGGCTTCACGCCCAGACGCACGGCGGAGAAGACCTCCATCGGCAGGGTGGTGGAACCGGGACCGGACACGAAGCTCGCCAGCACCAGGTCGTCCAGGGACAGGGCAAAGGACATCATGCCGCCCGCTGCCAGGGACGGTGCGATCATTGGGATGGTGATCAGGATGAACACCTTCCAGGGCCGCGCCCCGAGGTCCATGGCGGCTTCCTCGATGGACAGGTCCAGCTCGCGCAGGCGCGCCGACACCACGATGGCCACATAGGCCGAGCAGAAGGTGGTGTGAGCGATCCAGATGGTGACGATGCCGCGCTCCTGGGGCCAGCCGATCAGTTGCGCCATGGCCACGAAGAGCAGCAGCAGCGACAGACCGGTGATCACCTCAGGCATGACCAGCGGTGCCGTGACCATGCCACCGAACACGGTGCGGCCACGGAAACGCGGGATGCGGGTCAGCACGAAGGCAGCCAGGGTCCCCAGGGCCACGGCGGCGACTGCGGTGTAGAGGGCGATCTCCAGGGAACGACCCACCGAGTTCATCAGCTGGGTATTGTCCAGGAGGCCCACGTACCACTTCACCGACCAGCCGCCCCAGACCGTCACCAGCTTGGAAGCGTTGAAGGAATAGATGACCAGGATGACCATCGGCAGGTAGATGAACAGCAAACCTGCCCACAGCATCAGCGTGGAGAAACTGAAGCGCTTCATACCTTGCCCTCCAGCTCTTTCGCCTGGTTACGGTTGAAGAGAATGATAGGTACCAGCAGGATCGCCAGCATCACCACCGCCAGGGCGGACGCCACCGGCCAGTCGCGGTTGTTGAAGAACTCCTGCCACAGCACCTTGCCGATCATCAGGGTCTCGGGGCCGCCCAGCAGTTCCGGGATCACGAACTCGCCCACCACCGGGATGAACACGAGCATCGAGCCGGCAATGATGCCGTTCTTCGACAGCGGCACGGTGATCTTCCAGAAGTTGTTGAAGTTGCTCGAACCCAGATCCGAGGCAGCCTCCAACAGGCTCGGATCATGCTTCACCAGGTTGGCGTAGAGCGGCAGGATCATGAACGGCAGGTACGAATAGACGATGCCGATGTACACCGCCAGGTTGGTGTTGAGGATCTGCAGCGGTTCGTCGATCAGACCAATGCCCATCAGGAAGGCATTGAGCAGGCCGTTGTTGCTGAGGATGCCCATCCAGGCATAGACGCGGATCAGGATCGCAGTCCAGGTCGGCATCATGATCAGCAGCAGCAGCACGGTCTGGGCTTCCTTGCTGGCGCGGGCGATGGCGTAGGCCATCGGATAGCCGATCAGCAGGCACAACAGGGTGCTGAGGAAGGCGATCTTCAGCGAGCCCATGTAGGCTGCCAGATACAGCTCGTCCTCCTGGAGCATCAGGTAGTTGCCCAGGTTGAGGATGAGCTGGATCTGGTTGTCCGCCCAGGTGTAGATCTCCGTGTACGGAGGGATCGCCACATCAGCTTCGGCGAAGCTGATCTTCAGCACGATGGCGAAGGGCAGCAGGAAGAACAGGAACAGCCAGAAGAACGGTAGCCCGATGACGAGTTGTCGACCGGTCGGCAGCAGGTTTTTCAGTTTGGGAGTTTTCATGACCGCAGCACCACTCCGCTGTCGTCTTCCCACCAGACGAACACTTCGTCATCCCAGGTCGGACGGGCGCCGCGGCGCTCGGCGTTAGCCACGAAGGACTGGACGATGGTGCCGTTCGGCAGCTTGACGTAGAACACCGAGTGACCGCCCAGGTAGGCGATGTCGTGGACGCGGCCGCGCGACCAGTTGTACTCGCAGGTCGGCTGCTCGGTGGTCACCAGCAGCTTCTCCGGGCGCAGCGCGTAGGTGATGCGCTTGTCCTGCACCGAGGTGGTTACACCATGGCCGACGAAGATCGGGCGCTCCAGTTGCGGGCAGGCGATCAGCGCATGGGCCTCGGCGTCTTCCACCACTTCACCGTCGAAGAGGTTGACGTTGCCGATGAATTCGCACACCAGGCGGCTGATGGGGGTTTCGTAGATATCCACAGGACTGCCGATCTGCTCGATGCAGCCCAGGTGCATGATGGCGATGCGTTGGGCCATGGTCATGGCCTCTTCCTGGTCGTGGGTCACCATCACGCAGGTCACGCCAACGCGCTCGATGATTTCCACCAGCTCCAGCTGCATCTGCGAACGCAGCTTCTTGTCCAGGGCGCCCATGGGCTCGTCGAGCAGCAGCAACTTCGGACTCTTGGCCAGGGACCGTGCCAGGGCCACGCGCTGGCGCTGGCCACCGGACAGTTGGTGCGGCTTGCGCTTGGCGAACTGGGTCATCTGCACCAGCTTGAGCATCTCGTTGACGCGCGCATCGATTTCAGCGGCTGGCAGCCTGTCTTGTTTAAGTCCGAAGGCGATGTTCTGCGCAACAGTCATATGCGGGAAAAGCGCATAGGACTGGAACATCATGTTGATCGGGCGCTCGTAGGGGGGCATGTCGGTGATGTCGACGCCATCGAGGAAGATGCGTCCTTCCGACGGCCGCTCGAAGCCCGCGAGCATCCGCAGCAAGGTTGATTTACCCGAACCGGAGCCGCCGAGCAGGGCGAAGATCTCACCCTTCTTGATGTCCAGGGACACGCTGTCCACAGCCACCGTCTCGTCGAACTTCTTGGTTACCCGGTCGATTTTCACCAGCACCTCTTTGGGTTGCTGGTTGCCCTCGAGGGCTTTCTTGTAGGCACCGGAGGCTATTGCCATTACCACAACTCCCAGAATTTGCTACCCGACCACCGCGGCCGGGCGCGTCTATACAGCATGGGCGCGAGCCGGGCATCCTGCCTGCCACCGCCTGGTTGATCCGACGGGCCCGCCACACTGCGGGCACCGCCGGCCGTGCATCACTTGCCCGACTTGACCTTGGTCCAGCTGCGGGTCATCAGCCGCTGGACTTTCGGCGGCAGTTCCGCCGAAACATAGAGCTTGTCCAGCACCGCTTGTGGCGGGTAGACGGACTCGTCGGTGCGTACTTCCTGATCCATGAACTCTCCAGCCTTGAGGTTGGGGTTCGCGTAGCCAACGTAGTCGCTGACCTTGGCGATCACCTCGGGCTTGAGCAGATAGTTGATGAAGGCGTGAGCTTCCTTGGCGTTCGCGGCATCGGCCGGGACGGCCAGCATGTCGAACCAGAGGTTGCCGCCCTCTTTCGGGATCGCGTAGGCAATCTCGATACCCTTGCCGGCTTCTTCGGCGCGAGCGGCAGCCTGGAAGATGTCACCGGAGAAACCGGCAGCGACGCAGATGTCGCCGTTGGCCAGATCGCCGATGTACTTGGAAGAGTGGAAATAGGTGACGTAGGGGCGTACCGCCATCAGCTTCTCCTCGGCCTTCTTGTAGTCGTCCGGGTTGGTGCTGTTGGGGTCCAGGCCCATGTAGTTGAGTACGGCGGGAATCATCTCATCCGCCGAGTCGAGGAAGGCCACGCCGCACTGGCTGAGCTTCTTCATGTTCTCGGGTTCGAAGATCGCCGCCCAGGAATCGATGTGGTCGACGCCGAGCACAGCCTTGACCTTCTCGACGTTGTAGCCGATGCCGTTGGTGCCCCAGAGATAGGGGACAGCGTACTGGTTACCCGCGTCGTTACGCTCGAGCTGCTTGAGCAGGTTGGGGTCCAGGTTCTGCCAGTTGGGCAGTTGGCTGCGGTCGAGTTTCTGGAACGCGCCCGCCTTGATCTGTTTGCCGAGGAAGTGGTTGGACGGCACAACGACGTCGTAGCCGGTACGGCCCGCCAGCAACTTACCTTCCAAGGTCTCATTGGAATCGAATACGTCATACACCGGCTTGATGCCGGTTTCCTTCTGGAAATCCGCCAAGGTGGTCTCGCCGATGTAGTCCGACCAGTTGTAGATATGCACCGTCTGGTCCGCCTGGGCCTGTGACGCCAGGGTCAAGGTGGCGGCGGCAGTGATCATCATCTTGCGGATGGGAGATTGCACAGGTTCGTCCTCTTGTTGTGCCCGGCCGGTGCCGGAAGAAGCCCAGGTTCGTCCCGCAACCGGAGCCAGTGAACTTGCGGTCCGCGCACCGGCGGGATTCCCCCGCCGGGCACGGCAGCCGTACTTACTTGCCCGACTTGATGGTGGTCCAGCTACGGGTCATGGCGCGTTGCACCTTGGCCGGCAGGTCCGGGAAGGCGTAGAGCTTGGCCATGGTTTCCGCGCTCGGGTAAATGCCCGGGTCCTGGCGAATCGCCTCGTCGACCAGCGCGGTAGCAGCGGCGTTGCCGTTGGGGAACTGCACCTCGTTGGTGATCTCGGCCATGATTTCCGGCTTCATCAGGAAGTTCATGAACGCGTAGGCGGCTTCCGGGTTCGCAGCGTCGGCCGGGATGGCGACCATGTCGAAGAAGGTACCTGCGCCCTCTTTCGGAATGTTGTAGGCCACGGTCACACCAGCCTTGGCCTCTTCGGCGCGGGACTTGGCCTGGTACACGTCACCCGAGTAACCAACCGCCACGCAGAGGTTGCCGTTGGCCAGGTCGGAGATGTACTTGGAGGAGTGGAAGTAGGTCACATGCGGACGGATCTTCAGGAACAGCGCTTCGGCTTCCTTCAGCTCCTTGGCGTCCTGGCTGACCGGGCTGTAGCCGAGGTAGTGCAGAGCGATCGGCAGGATCTCGGTCGGCGAGTCGAGGAAGGACACGCCGCAAGACTTCAGCTTCTCGATGTTTTCCGGCTTGAACAGCAGGTCCCAGGAATTGACCGGGGCGTTGTCGCCCAGAACGGCCTTGACCTTGTCCGGGTTGTAACCGATGCCGATGGAGCCCCACATGTAGGGGAAGGCGTACTGGTTGCCCGGGTCGGAGACTTCGACGGTCTTCAGCAGGTTGGGGTCCAGGTTCTTCCAGTTCGGCAGCTTGGACTTGTCCAGCGGCTGATAGACCTTGGCCTTGATCTGCTTGGCCAGGAAGTTGTTGGACGGCACCACGATGTCGTAACCGGACTTGCCGGCCAGGAGCTTGGCTTCGAGGGTTTCGTTGGAGTCGAAGACGTCGTAGACGACCTTGATACCGGTTTCCTTGGTGAACTTCTCGACGGTATCCGCTGCAATGTAGTCCGACCAGTTGTAGACGTGCAGCACCTTGTCGTCAGCCTGGGCCATACCGGCCACGGCGCCCGCCAGGGTGATGGCGAGCAGGGTCTTGCCGAAGGTTTTGATCATGCGGGTAGCTCCATTTTTGTTGAAGTGTCCGAGTGGCGTCGTACCGAATACGCCACCACTCGGTGAGCCTGGCCAACGCACCAGCGAAGTCTGGCAAGGTAGAGGGCTTGCTTACAACAGGCGGCATCTCGAAATGCCACCACCAAGCCCTCTTTTCTTAACCTTTGACTTCAGCCGCGGTGAGGTCCAGGCACTTGCGTGCCTTGGTCACCAGTTCGTCGACTTCGTCTTTGCTGATCACCAGCGGCGGGGAAATGATCATCGTGTCCCCTACCGCGCGCATGATCAGGCCGTTACGGAAGCAGTGCTCACGGCACAGCATCCCCACACCACCAGCGAAACGCTCACGGGTCTGCTTGTTCTTGACCAGTTCCAGGGCCGCTACCATGCCAACACCGCGCGCTTCGCCAACCAACGGGTGGTCAGCCAGCTCTTGCCAGCGTTGCTGCAAATACGGTGCCGTTTCGGCCTTGACCTTCTCGACAATCTTTTCTTCGCGCAGGATGCGGATGTTCTCCAGCGCCACAGCCGCCGCCACTGGATGACCAGAGTAGGTGAAGCCGTGATAGAACTCCCCACCCTCATTCAGGGTATGGACGATCTCGTCGCGGACAATCACGCCGCCCATGGGGATGTAACCGGAGGTCAGGCCCTTGGCGATCGGCATCAGGTCCGGGGCGTTACCGTAGTACTGGCTGCCAAACCATTCGCCGGTACGGCCGAAGCCGCAAATCACTTCGTCGGCGACAAAAAGGATGTCGTACTTGGCGAGGATCTCGCGGATTTTCGGCCAGTAGGTTTCCGGAGGAACGATCACGCCGCCCGCGCCCTGGATCGGTTCGGCGATGAAGGCCGCAACCTTGTCCTCGCCAACCTCGAGAATCTTCTTCTCCAACTGCTCGGCAGCCCAGACACCGAACTCGGCGGGCGCCATGTCACCGCCCTCGCCGAACCAGTAAGGCTGGTCGATGTGCTCGATGCCGGGAATCGGCAGATCACCCTGACCGTGCAGGGCCTTCATCCCGCCCAGGCTGACACCGGCGACGGTGGAGCCGTGGTAGCCGTTCCAGCGGCCGATGATGACTTTCTTCTGCGGCTGCCCCTTGGTCGCCCAGTAATGGCGGACCATGCGCAGCACCGTGTCGTTGGCTTCCGAACCCGAGCCGGTGAAGAACACATGGTTCATGCCTTCCGGCGCGATCTCGGCAATCGCCTTGGAGAGTTCCACCGCCGGCGGGTGCGCGGTCTGGAAGAACAGGTTATAGAAAGGCAGTTCTCGCATCTGCCGGGTCGCCGCCTGAACCAGCTCCTCGCGGCCGTAGCCGACGTTCACACACCAGAGGCCGGCCATGCCATCGAGGATCTTGTTGCCTTCGCTGTCCCAGATGTACACGCCTTCGGCCTTGGTGATGATCCTCGCACCCTTGGCGTTCAGCGCCTTGTAGTCGGTGAACGGCGGCAGGTGGTGGTCACGACCGAGCGCTTGCCATTCAAGGGTCTTGGGGTTGGTCACTTGGCTATTCATTTCTCTACCTCAGTAAACACGTATCAGGAGGGCCGGCCGAGGCGGCCGGCCTCCGTTCCGGATCAGACGGAGAGCAGCAGGAACTCGCGTTCCCAGGAGCTGATCACCCGTTTGAAGTTCTCATGCTCGGCACGCTTGACCGCCACATAGGCCGTCACGAACTTGCCGCCCAGGTATTTCTCGATATCCCGGCAGGACTCCATGCGCTCCAGCGCTGCCTCGAGGGTCAGCGGCAGGCGCAGGTTGCGGCGTTCATAGCCGCGGCCCTTGACCGGTGCGCTGGGGTTCACACCCTCTACCATGCCGATGTAACCGCACAGCAGGCTGGCGGCGATGGCCAGGTAGGGGTTGGCGTCGGCCCCGGCCAGGCGGTTCTCCACGCGGCGGTTCTGCGGACCGGCATCCGGTACACGCAGGCCCACCGTGCGGTTCTCCTCGCCCCATTCCACGTTCACCGGCGCGGAGGTGTCCGGCAGGAAACGGCGGAAGGAGTTCACGTTCGGCGCGAACAGCGGCAGCACTTCGGGGATGTACTTTTGCAGGCCGCCGATGTGGTTCAGGAACAGCTCGCTCATGGAACCGTCATCGTTGGAGAAGATGTTCTTCCCGGTCTTGATGTCGATCACGCTCTGGTGCAAGTGCATGGCGCTGCCCGGCTCATCGGTGATCGGCTTGGCCATGAAGGTCGCCGCCACGTTGTGCTTGAGCGCGGCCTCGCGCATGGTGCGCTTGAACACCAGGATCTGGTCAGCCAGGTCCAGGGCGTCGCCGTGGCGGAAGTTGATCTCCATCTGCGCCGGACCTTCCTCGTGGATCAAGGTGTCGAGGTCAAGGTCCTGCGTCTCGCACCAGTCATACATATCCTCGAACAGCGGGTCGAACTCGTTCGCCGCATCGATGGAGAAAGACTGGCGACCGGTTTCCGGGCGGCCCGAGCGACCCAGCGGGGCCTGCAGCGGGAAGTCCGGGTCGTCGCAACGCTTGGTCAGGTAGAACTCCATCTCCGGCGCGACGATGGGCTTCCAGCCCTTGTCGGCATAGAGCTTGAGCACGCGCTTGAGCAGGTTGCGCGGGGACAGCTCGATGGGGTTGCCCTGCTTGTCGAAGGTGTCGTGGATCACCATCGCGGTGGGCTCGATGGCCCAGGGCACCAGGTATACGGCGTTTTCGTCCGGGCGGCAGAACATGTCGATGTCCGCCGGGTCGAGCAGCTCGTAATAGATGTCGTCCTCAACATAGTCGCCGGTCACGGTCTGCAGCAGTACGCTCTCAGGGAGACGCATGCCCTTCTCGTCCAGGAACTTGTTGGTCGGCGAGATCTTACCGCGAGCAATGCCAGTAAGATCGCTGATCATGCATTCAACTTCGGTGATTTTGCGTTCTTTCAGCCAGCTAGTCAGCTGGTCGAGCTTGGTAGTCATAAAGACCTCAGGGTTGAGAGCTTCGCTAGGAGGCATCTACAGGTTCGTGCCGTTCACGCCCATCGAGGTACCGGCCGCGATCAGTACAGTCCGAACTGTGCGACACGGCAAATCGCCGGTTTCCTGAAGAGTTCTCCCGCTCAGCGTTGCCCCGCCTTCTCCCTGCAAGCCTCACCAAAGGCCTGGAAGATGGCGAGATAGTTCGGGTTGGTCCGCACTTGCCACTCGGGATGCCACTGCACCCCAAGGGCAAAGCTCTTGGCGCCTTCGACCGAAAAGGCCTCGACCAACCCATCGGGCGCCAGAGCCTCTACATGCAGGCCCGGCGCCAGACGTTCAACGCCCTGGCCATGAATGGAGTTGACTTGAATCTCGGACGGCAAGCCGATGCCGTCGAGAACGCCACCCGGCTGCACCCGCAGCAGGTGACGGGGAGCGTATTGCACCTCGAGCGGCTCGTCGGCCGGCTCGCGGTGGTCCATGAATCCTTCTACTTCATGCACGCGCTGGTGCAGGGTGCCGCCAAAGGCCACGTTCATTTCCTGGAAACCACGGCAGATACCCAGAACGGGAATACCGGCGGCGATGGCCGCACGGACCAGAGGCAGAGTAGTGCGATCCCGGGCGGGATCATGACGGGTGCCGGGCTCGGAAGCGGGGCCGCTATAATGATGGGGCTCTACATTAGAAGGAGAGCCGGTAAAGAGAAGACCGTCCAGGCTGGCCAGCAGGCTCGCCTGATCCATCAGTTCAGCCAGGGCCGGGATCACCAGCGGAACACCACCAGCTCCGACCGCCACCGCACGAACATACTTGTCACCCGCTATATGATAAGTCTGAGGACCGATCTCTCTGGTGCAAGCGGAGACGCCGATCAACGGCAGGCGAGACATGAGACACCCGTTTTATTTGTCTGTTATGGGTTGCGACCGAGCTTAGCGTTGTTCATTTTTTTACACAATAGGGCTGTAAAAAATTGAACACGCCCCGCTGAGCACCGCAGCCGACAGGGCTCTGAGAGAGGTTCGGATGCCCCGGAACGCCCCAAAACTGGCCATCGAGCCCGTTTTTGGGGCAAAATAGGGCTCGCTTGACATCGAAGGGTGATTCGGATTGACTCACACCTTAGATAGAGCGTGATTGATATTTTTAACAATAAAGGTGTTGCATCATGTCGGTACCCCCGCGTGCCGTTCAGCTTCAAGAAGCGAACGAGTTCCTTAAGGAGCATCCTGAGGTCCAGTTCGTCGACCTGTTGATTGCAGATATGAATGGAGTGGTACGAGGCAAGCGAATCGAACGCGCCAGCCTGACCAAAGTCTACGAGAAAGGCATCAACCTCCCCGCTTCCATCTTCGCTCTCGATATCAACGGATCCACCGTCGAAAGCACCGGCCTTGGCCTGGACATCGGCGACGCAGACCGCATCTGCTATCCCATCCCCGACACCCTCAGTGACGAGCCTTGGCAGAAGCGCCCGACCGCGCAGCTGCTTATGACCATGCATGAGGTCGAAGGCGAAGGCGAACCCTTCTTTGCCGACCCGCGCGAGGTTCTGCGTCGTGTGGTGCAAAAGTTCGACGAGCTCGGTCTGACCATCTGCGCCGCGTTCGAGCTGGAGTTCTACCTGATCGACCAGGAGAACATCAACGGCCGCCCGCAGCCGCCGCGTTCGCCCATCTCCGGTAAGCGTCCGCAGTCCACCCAGGTGTACCTGATCGACGACCTCGACGAGTACGCGGACTGCCTGCAGGACATCCTCGAAGGCGCCAAGGTCCAGGGCATCCCGGCCGACGCCATCGTCAAGGAAAGCGCCCCGGCCCAGTTCGAAGTCAACCTGCACCATGTCGAAGACGCCCTGAAGGCCTGCGACTACGCCGTGTTGCTCAAGCGCCTGATCAAGAACATCGCCTACGACCATGAAATGGATACCACCTTCATGGCCAAGCCCTACCCGGGCCAGGCGGGCAACGGCCTGCACGTGCATATCTCGCTGATCGACAAGAAGACAGGCAAGAACATCTTCGCTGCCGATGATCCCGAGCAGAACGCCGCTTTGCGCCATGCGGTCGGCGGTGTGCTCGAGACCATGCCTGCATCCATGGGCTTCCTCTGCCCGAACGTGAACTCCTACCGCCGTTTCGGCGCGCAGTTCTACGTGCCGAACGCGCCGAGTTGGGGTCTGGACAACCGTACCGTAGCTGTTCGCGTGCCTACCGGTAGCGCAGATGCCGTGCGCATCGAACACCGCGTAGCCGGCGCCGACGCCAACCCCTACCTGATGATGTCGGCCATCCTCGCGGGCATTCACCACGGCCTGACCAACAAGGTCGAGCCGGGGGCGCCCATCGAAGGCAACTCTTACGAGCAGCTGGAGCAAAGCCTGCCGAACAACCTGCGCGATGCCCTGCGCGAGCTGGACGACAACGAAGTTCTGAACAAGTACATCAGCCCGGATTACATCGACATCTTCGTCGCCTGTAAGGAAAGCGAGCTGGAGGAGTTCGAGCACTCCATCTCCGACCTCGAGTACAACTGGTACCTGCATACCGTGTAAGCGAGTCCACAACGCCGGCCCCAGGGCCGGCGTTGTCGTATCTGGACCCTTTGCAACATCCGGCGCAACGGACGCTTCCGGCCGCCTGCGTCTTGCCGCACCCGTAAGAAACCACAACAAACAGAACCTGCATGCTTTATCAGGGAGGACGTCATGCCCCGCTTGCTCGCCCCGCTGTTGCTCGCATTGCTCCCCGCACTGGCCCAGGCCGAAGACCTGATCCGTGTCTACAACTGGAACGACTACATTGCCCCGGAGGTGCTGGAAGAGTTCCAGAAAGAAACCGGCATCAAGGTCGAGTACCACACCTTCAGCAGCGCCGATGAGCTGGACAAGGCCCTGGCCAGCGGCGAACCGATCGACGTGGCAGTCCCCTCGCACAACGACCTGCCACGACTGATCAAGGAAGGCCGCCTGCAATCCCTGGACGTCTCCCGACTGCCCAACCGCCAGCACCTGGACAAGCAACTGCTGAGCAAGCTGGCCGCCATGGACCCGAACAACCAGCATGCCGTGCCCTACCTCTGGGGTGCCGTTGGCCTGGCAGTGAACACGCCCCTGGCGGAGAAGGCCTTCGGCGGCCCGCTGCCCCAGAGCTGGAGCCTGCTGTTCGATGCCGAACAAAGTGCGCGCCTTGGCCAGTGCGGCATCAGCCTGCTGGACGCCCCCGACGAAACCCTCGCCGTGCTGTTCAACTACCAGGGTCGCAACTTCGCCCGCAGCGCGCCGAGCCGGCTCAAGCGCAGCGCAGAAACCCTCACCGCCCTGCGCCCGCACCTGCGCTATATCGACGGTGAGCGCTACATTGCTGATCTCAATGCCGGCAACCTCTGCATCGCCATGGCCTGGGTCGGCGACGCCCTTAACGCCGCCGCGGCCGGCCAGCCGGTGACCTTCATGGTGCCGGACGAAGGCTCGGTGCTGTTCATCGACAACCTGGCGATCCCCACCAGCGCCAATCGCGCTGACCTCGCGCACCGGTTCATCGACTTCATGTTGCGTCCGCAGGTGGCGGCAAAGGTCACCAGTGCCACCCTCTACCCAAGCGCTAACGCTGACGCTCGCCAGTACCTGGACGAAACCCTGCGCAACCAGCCCGGCCTCTATCCGGACAAAGAGACCAAGCGTCGCCTGTTCCCGGTCGAGCCAGTGCCGGAGAAGCTCAGCGCCACCCGCGATGAGGTGTGGGCGGCATTCCGCGAGGGGAAGTAGGCCAGGTCGAATCAACCTGTAGGGGCGAATTCATTCGCCAAGCAGGCCGAAGGTCTGCCCTGCGTGCCTCCGGCGACAGCCATTCCACCCGCCCCACAGCCCTCCCCTCGCCGGTCGCCCCTGAAGGGAGAGGGGGCTGTCCGTGCAGGCCGCAGGCATGCCCTGCACTCCCGCTCACTTGCTCCGACCCCACCGCCTGGCGTCCAATAGCGCCTCTACGGAAAGGAGCCTCCCATGCCGCGTCCCGCCACCGCCCGCAAACCGCGCGCCAGCAGTCAGCTGCGCATCGCCGGGATTCTCGACGCAGCCCGTGCCCTGCTGGCCGAACAGGGCGTGGCGAACCTGTCGATCTACAGCGTTGCCGAGCGCGCAGAGATGCCGCCCTCCTCCGTCTACCACTTCTTCGCCAGTGTGCCGGCGATCCTCGAAGCGCTGACTGCCGACATCCACGCCGCCTTTCGCGCCTGCCTGCAGCAACCCATCGAGCACGACGGCCTGCGCCACTGGCACGACCTCTCGCGGCTGGTGGAAGAGCGCATGCTGTCGATCTATGCCGCCGACGCCGCTGCGCGTCAGCTGATCCTCGCCCAGCACGGCCTCACCGAAGTCACTCAGGCCGACCGCCAGCACGACATCGAACTGGGCCGACTGATGCACGCCCTCTTCGCGCGTCACTTCGAGTTGCCGGTGCTACCAGAAGAAGTCGACGTCTTCGCCCTGGCCATGGAACTGGGCGACCGCGTCTACGCCCGCTCGGTGCAGCTACACGGCGCAATCACCCCGCGCCTGGCTGAAGAAGGCATGCGCGTATTCGACGCCTACCTCGGTCTCTACCTGCCGCCCTACCTGCCCAAGCGCGCCCTTCCGCGGGACGACTGAACCCGCTAAAAACCGATATTTATCTGCAAATAAATCGGAATTCAGGCTCTGATAGATAAATCTCGCTTTGAAAGCGGATTTTTATCGGATATAAAGTCGACATCCGCACGGCGGCACACTCCGCCAGCACGGAAAAACTACCGATTGCCGATAGATATCCGGCAGCCGGACCTGATTCGTACTGACGAGGTGTTCCATGTCCCGCATCGTTACTGTCGCCGCCACCCAGATGGCCTGCTCCTGGAATCGCGCCGCGAATATCGCCAACGCCGAAAAACTGGTTCGCCAGGCCGCCGCCAAGGGCGCCCAGATCATCCTGATCCAAGAGCTCTTCGAGACCCCGTACTTCTGCCAGAAGCCCAACCCGGACTACCTGCAACTGGCGACGCCCACCGAGACCAACGAAGCCATCGCACACTTCCAGAACGTCGCCCGTGAACTGCAGGTCGTGCTGCCCATCAGCTACTTCGAGCAGGCCGGCCGTGCGCGCTTCAACAGCATCGCCATCATCGATGCCGACGGCTCCAACCTTGGCGTCTACCGCAAGAGCCACATCCCGGACGGCCCCGGCTACCACGAGAAGTACTACTTCAACCCGGGCGACACCGGTTTCAAGGTCTGGAACACCCGCTACGCCAAGATCGGCGTAGGCATCTGCTGGGACCAATGGTTCCCGGAAGCGGCCCGCAGCATGGCCCTGCTGGGTGCCGAGATCCTCTTCTACCCGACTGCCATCGGCAGTGAGCCGCATGATGCGAACATCACCTCGCGTGATCACTGGCAGCGTGTGCAGCAGGGCCATGCCGGCGCCAACCTGATGCCGCTGGTGGCGTCCAACCGCATCGGCAAGGAAGAGCAGGACGGCTACGACATCACCTTCTACGGCTCCTCCTTCATCGCCGACCAGTTCGGCGCCAAGGTCGAGGAACTCAACGAGACCGAAGAAGGCGTCCTGGTGCACAGCTTCGACCTCGACAAACTGGAGCTCGTGCGCAGCGCCTGGGGTGTGTTCCGCGACCGTCGCCCGAACCTATACTCCCCGATCAAGACCCTGGACGGCTCCCTCGAGTCGTAATGCCCGAATCCAGGGGCCAGCCCGATGGCGATGCACTGTTCGCCAGCGGGTTGGCCCCTGCTCCATTTCAGACGGTGAATTGTTGATGAACACACTGAACAGCCTCCCCCGCGACGACGGCTTTCGCATGCCTGCCGAATGGGAACCCCACACCCGCACCTGGATGGTCTGGCCGGAACGCCCCGACAACTGGCGCCTGGGCGGCAAGCCCGCGCAAGCGGCCTTTACCGCCGTGGCCAAGGCGATTGCCCGCTTCGAACCGGTGACCGTCTGCGTCTCCGCCACCCAGTACGAGAACGCCCGCGCACGCCTCGACGAGCCGAACATCCGCGTAGTGGAAATCAGCACCGACGATGCCTGGGTCCGCGATACCGGCCCGACCTTCGTGGTCAACGACAACGGCGACGTACGCGGTGTGGACTGGACCTTCAACGCCTGGGGCGGCTTCGACGGCGGCCTCTACTTCCCCTGGAACCGCGATGACCAGGTGGCCCGCAAGGTCCTCGAAATCGAAGGCTGCAAGCGTTACCGCACCGACGGCTTCGTGCTGGAAGGCGGCTCCATCCACGTGGATGGCGAAGGCACCCTGATCACCACCGAAGAGTGCCTGCTGAACAAGAACCGCAACCCGCACCTGACCCGCGACCTGATCGAAGCCGTGCTGCGCGAGCAGCTGTCGATCGAGACTGTGATCTGGCTGCCGGACGGCCTGTACAACGACGAGACCGACGGCCATGTGGATAACTTCTGCTGCTACGTGCGCCCGGGCGAAGTCCTGCTGGCCTGGACCGATGACCCGCACGACCCGAACTTCCCGCGCTGCCAGGCGGCCATGAAAGTTCTGGAGCACGCCCGCGACGCCAAGGGTCGCCAACTGGTGGTGCACAAGATGCCGATCCCCGGCCCGATCTACGCCACCGAAGAAGAATGCGCCGGCGTGGACCTGGTGGAAGGCACCCAGGAACGCGATCCGTCGATTCGACTGGCCGGCTCCTACGTGAACTTCCTGATCGTCAACGGCGGCATCGTTGCGCCGAAGTTCGACGACGCCAAGGACGCCACGGCCGAAGCCATCTTGAAGCGCATCTTCCCGCAGCACGAAGTGGTGATGGTGCCGGGCCGCGAGATCCTCCTCGGCGGCGGCAACATCCACTGCATCACCCAACAGCAACCGGCGCCGCAAAAGCGCTGAGCGAAGGCTGGATAAAACGAACCCCCGCAGATGCGGGGGTTCGTTTTTTATGGGGTTTAGAGGCGAAATCCTGTAGGGGCGAATTCATTCGCCCCTACAAAAGCCTCTCTCCCGCAGGGTCACAACTTCGCGATGGACACCTCCGTCGACTTCACGAAGGCGATCACTTCCGAACCCACCCCCAGCTCCAGCTCGCGCACGGAGCGGGTGGTGATGACGGAGGTCACGATGCCGGCGGCGGTCTGCACGTCGATCTCGGAGAGCACCGGGCCCTCGATGATCTCCTTGATGGTGCCCTTGAACTGGTTGCGGACGTTGATGGCTTTGATGGTCATGGCGGTTATTCCTTTGCTCGGGGTATTGGGGTTTGGGTCAAAGCGCCCAACGCAGTTGCGTGGGCAGGGGGGAAACGGGTTCGGGTTCCGGCGGGGCCGGCGGCAGCGCCAGCACCCGGTCCAGCACTTCGGCTTCCAGCGCGGCCAGGCGCGCCGAGCCACGGGCTCGGGGGCGGTGCAGCTCGGCGGCGAGATCCAGGCCGATGGCGCCTTCCTCAATCAGGATCACCCGGTCGGCAACGGCCACCGCCTCACTCACGTCGTGAGTCACCAGCAGCACGGTGAAACCGTGCTGCTGCCAAAGGCGCTCGATCAGCTGCTGCATCTCGATACGGGTCAGGGCATCCAGCGCGCCCAGCGGTTCGTCCAGCAGCAGCAGGCGCGGTTGGTGGATCAGGGCGCGCGCCAGGGCCACACGCTGCTTCTGGCCGCCAGACAGTGCCGCCGGCCACTCATTCGCACGGTCGGCCAGACCCACTGCGTCCAAGGCTTCCAGGGCGCGCGAACGCCAATCGCCGGAAAGTCCCAGGCCGACGTTGTCGATCACCCGTTTCCAGGGCAGCAGACGCGCATCCTGGAACATCAGGCGAGTGTCCTCGCGGGCGTCTTCCAGCGGCGCCGAGCCGGCCAGCAGCTCGCCACGGGAGGGCTTGTCCAGCCCCGCGAGGAGGCGCAGCAGGGTGCTCTTGCCGCAGCCACTGCGGCCGACCACGGCAACGAACTGGCCGGCAGGAATCAGCAGGTCGATGCCCTTGAGCACTTCGCGCTCACCGAAGGATTTGCCAATGTCGCGCAGGGCCAGCGGGATGCCGCGCTTGAGACGCTGAGGAACCTGGGCAGCGGTCATGCGGCACCTCCCTTGGCCTGATAAGCCGGGTGCCAGCGCAGCCACACGCGCTCCAGGCCACGAGCGGCGACGTCAGCCAGCTTGCCGAGCACCGCGTAGAGCAGGATCGCCAACACCACTACATCGGTCTGCAGGAACTCGCGGGCGTTCATCGCCAGGTAGCCGATGCCGGAGCTGGCGGAAATCGTCTCGGCGACGATCAACGTCAGCCACATGAAGCCGAGGGCGAAGCGCACGCCCACCAGGATCGACGGCAGTGCGCCGGGGAGGATCACCTGGCGGAACAGTGCGAAGCCGGACAGGCCGTAGCTGCGCGCCATTTCCACCAGCGCCGGGTCGACGTTGCGGATGCCGTGGTAGGTGTTGAGGTAAATGGGGAACAGGGTGCCGAGAGCGACCAGGAAAATCTTCGCCGACTCATCGATGCCGAACCACAGGATCACCAGCGGAATCAGCGCCAGGTGCGGCACGTTGCGAATCATCTGCACCGAGCTGTCGAGCAGGCGTTCGCCCCACTTCGACAGGCCGGTGGTGAAGCCCAGCAGCAGGCCGAGGCCGCCGCCGATCGCAAAGCCGATGCCGGCACGCCAGCCGCTGATGGCCAGGTGGGTCCAGATCTCGCCGCTGGCGAGCAGGCCCCAGCCCGCCTCCAGTACCGCGCTCGGCGCGGGCAGGATGCGGGTGGACAACAGGCCGGACTCCACCGCGATTTGCCAGATCGCCAGCAGTGCCACGGGCAGTGCCCAGGGCGCCAGGCGCAGGAGTATCGAATCGAGCTTCATCCCCGCGTCCTCAGCTTTGCGATGCGACTGTGTGCAACGTGCGTTCGGGCAGTGCCTCGTTGGCCACCATCTCGCCGAAGGGGCTGACGAAGGCCAGGCCGTCGTTGTTCTGCGGCCGTGCCACGTCCAGGTGCGGGAACAGCAGTTCGGCGACGCGGTAGGACTCTTCCAGGTGCGGGTAGCCGGAGAAAATGAAGGTGTCGATGCCGAGGTCGGCGTACTCCTTCACCCGCGCCGCCACGGTCGGGCCGTCGCCCACCAGCGCCGTACCGGCGCCGCCGCGTACCAGACCGACGCCGGCCCAGAGGTTGGGGCTGACTTCGAGCTGGTCGCGCCTGCCGTTGTGCAGAGCGGCCATGCGCTGCTGGCCGACCGAGTCGAAACGGGCGAAGGCAGCCTGGGCCTTGGCGATGGTCGCGTCGTCGAGGTTCTCGATCAGGCGGTCGGCAGCGGCCCAGGCGGCTTCATTGGTCTCGCGGACGATCACGTGCAGGCGGATGCCGAAGCGCACCGTGCGCCCCAGTTTCGCCGCCTTGGCGCGCACCTGTTCGATCTTCTCCTTCACCGCTGCCGGCGGCTCGCCCCAAGTCAGATACAGCTCGACCTGCTCGGCCGCCAGGTCCTGGGCCGCTTCGGAAGAGCCCCCGAAGTACAGCGGCGGACGCGGCTGCTGCAGCGGCGGGTAGAACAATTTGGCGCCCTTCACCTGGAGGTGCTTGCCGTCGTAATCGACGGTTTCGCCCTCCAGCACGCGGCGCCAGATGCGGGTGAATTCCACCGAAGCTTCGTAGCGCTCCGCGTGGTTCAGGTGCAGGCCATCGGCGGCCAGTTCATCCGGGTCGCCACCGGTGACCAGGTTGAACAGGGCGCGGCCACCGGACAGGCGATCCAGGGTCGCCGCTTGGCGCGCGGCCACGGTCGGCGAAATGATTCCGGGGCGCAGGGCCACGAGGAACTTCAGGCGTTGGGTCACCGGGATCAGCGAAGCCGCCACCAGCCAGGAGTCCTCGCAGGAACGTCCGGTGGGAATCAGCACGCCGCCGAAGCCGAGGCGATCGGCCGCCTGGGCGATCTGTTGCAGGTAACCGTGGTCGACGGCGCGGGCGCCCTCGGAGGTGCCGAGGTAATGGCCGTCGCCGTGGGTCGGCAGGAACCAGAAGATGTTCAAGCTCATGGAGTGGTCTCCTTCAATTTCACCCCTCTCCCTTTGGGAGAGGGGCCGGGGGAGAGGGAAGCGCCAGGCGGCACCGACCTCAACCAGTGCGTCGGACTTACTGCTGCGCGACCTTGGCCGGCGGATTCCAGATCACGTCGGCGATGCTGAGTTTTTTCGGGATCAGCTTCAGCGCGGTGAAGGTGTCGGCGATCTTCTGCTGCGCAGCGACCACCTCCGGGCTCAGCGGCTGGGCACCGTAGCCCTGGCGCTTCACCGCGATGGCGGTGATGTCCTTGGGCAGGCCCAGAAGCGGCGCAACCTGTTCGGTGACCTTGTCCGGATCGGCCTTGGAGTCCTCGCCCACGGCGCGCACTTCCTCGATCAGGGTGTTGATCACCTGCGGGTGCTTCTGGGCATAGGTGCGGGTGGCCAGGTAGAACTGGTGGTTATCCACAAGCCCTTCGCCATTGCGCAGGGTGCGGGCTTCCAGCTGCTGCTCGGCAGCCGCCTGGAAGGGGTCCCAGATCACCCAGGCATCCACGCTGCCGCGCTCGAAGGCGGCGCGGGCGTCGGCCGGGGGCAGGTAGACGGGCTGGATATCGCTGTACTTCAGACCGGCATCTTCCAGCGCACGCACCAACAGGTAGTGCACATTGGAACCCTTGTTCAGGGCGACCTTCTTGCCGGCCAGTTCCTTCACCGACTGGATGGACGACCCCTTGGGCACCAGGATCGCTTCGCTCAGCGGCGCTGGCGGCTCATAGGCCACGTAGAGCAGGTCGGCGCCAGCGGCCTGGGCGAATACCGGCGGGGTTTCGCCGGTCACGCCGAAGTCGATGGAGCCCACGTTGAGACCCTCCAGCAGCTGTGGGCCGCCGGGGAACTCGGTCCATTTCACCTCGATGCCCTGGTCGGCCAGGCGCTTCTCCAGCGTGCCCTTAGCCTTGAGCAGCACCAGGGTGCCGTACTTCTGGTAGCCGATTCGCAGGGTCTCGGCCTGTGCCTGGGTGATGGCGCCGAAAGCCAGGGCAGCCGCGAACAGGGCAGCCAGGCTCCGACGCAAAGTGATGGTGCGCATGGCGCTCTCCTCTAACTTTGCTTGTGATGTCGTTGCCTGCTGGCCCGTTGGCGGGTGAGTAAGGCGGGGGTTACGTGCGCGCGGGGCGCCGGATGAATCAGCGGTTGGGTTGCGGGGTCAGGCGCAGGTAGGGCCGGACTGCCTTGTAGCCGCGCGGGAAGCGCTGGCGGATTTCGTCCTCATCCTTGAGCGAGGGCACGATCACTACGTCGTCGCCGTCCTGCCAGTTGGCCGGAGTGGCGACCTTGTGGTTGTCGGTCAGTTGCAGGGAGTCGATCACCCGCAGGATCTCGTTGAAGTTGCGCCCGGTGCTGGCCGGGTAGGTGATGATCAGACGCACCTTCTTGTTCGGGTCGATGATGAACAGTGAACGCACAGTGAGGGTGTCGTTGGCGTTCGGGTGGATCAGGTCGTAGAGGTCGGACACCTTGCGGTCGGCGTCGGCGATGATCGGGAAATTCACCAGGATGCCCTGGGTGTCGTTGATGTCATCGATCCAGCGGTGATGGGAATCCACCGGGTCGACCGACAAGGCAATCGCCTTCACGCCACGGGCCGTGAATTCATCCTTGAGCTTGGCGGTGAATCCCAGTTCGGTGGTGCACACCGGCGTGAAGTCAGCGGGGTGCGAAAACAGCACGCCCCAACTACCGTCCAGCCATTCATGGAAGCGGATGCGGCCTTCGCTGGAGTCCTGTTCGAAGTCGGGGGCGATGTCGCCGAGGCGGATACTCATGGTGCGGCTCCTGTGTCTGGGTGTCGTTCCGTGGGGCCCACTATGGGCAGTCGCGTTGAAAATTAAAAAGAATAAATAAAAATTTATTTATTACTTTATGAGCTATCAAATTGCAGTCGTGAAAATGCCGGGAAGGCCTTTGCGACGAGGCTCCCCGGCAGTTTCCGCGTTCACCCTGTAGGGGCGAATTCATTCGCTATGTCTGCGTTAGCTGTTGCGAACGATTTCCCATCCGGCCAAGAGCCTTGTTGGAGCTGGCTTGCCAGCTCCTACGGGCAATGCAGCTGCCTACAACACGTCATGCAGACATAGCCAATTCATTCGCCAAGCAGGCCACAGGCCTGCCGTAGGTTGGTCCGAGCGAAGCGAGGCCCAACAAACCCAGGCACCGAGCAGGCCCAAGCTTCCCTCACCCCCAGCCCCTCTCCCGGGGGGAGAGGGGAGCAAAAGCCTTACAGCAACGTCAGGGTGTAGCTCAGGATCAGGCGGTTCTCGTCCTGGTCGCGCGCCGCATCGCTGCGCAGCGCGGCGTTGCGCCAGGACACGCCCAGGCCTTTCAGCGGACCGCCCTGCAGCACGTAGTCGAGGCGGAAATCGCGTTCCCACTCGCCCTGGTCATCGCCCTGGGTCTCGATGTTCGTCCCCTTGAGGTAGGTCGCGGTGGCCTTCAGCCCCGGCACGCCGACCTTGGCGAAGTCGTAGCCGTACTCGGCCACCCAGGTGCGCTCGCCGGCGCTGAGGAACTTGCCGATCTGGCGGTCGGTGATCAGGTAGGCGGTGGCGCCGTCGCCCTGGTTGAGGAAGGGGAAGGCGCTGTCGCCGGAGAGCTGCTGGTAGCCCAGGCTCGCCGCGTGGCCGGCCAGGCTGTAGGTGAACAGGGCGCTCCAGGTGCGGTTGTCGACCTCGAAGCGATCCGGGTCGTTGGCCGCCCAGTTGCCGGCACTGCGGAAGCCCTCGGCACGCCCGGCGACGCTGCCGTTCTGGCCGTCGGAGGTGTTGTAGAAGTAGCGCAGGTCGGACTTCAGCGCGCCCACCGGCAGCGCCCAGGTGTGGGTCAGGCCGAGGAAGTGCTGCTGGTAGAAGTCTTCCAGGTTGCCGTAGTAGTACTGCGCGAGCAGGTTGTCGCTGACCTTGTAGTCGCCACCGGCGAAGTAGAACGTGTTGACGAACTGACCAGTGCGGGCGTTGTTCGCGCCGGCGATGGACAGGCCGCGGGCATCGCTGGAGTTGCGCCCCTTGGCGTGTTCCAGCTGGCCGCCGACCAGGGTCAGCTTATCGATCTCGTTGGAGGTGATCTGCCCGCCCTCGAAGGTCTGCGGCAGCAGGCGACCGTCGTTGTAGGTCACCACCGGCAGCTTCGGCAGCAGGGTACCGAGGCGCGCTTCGGTCTTGGAGAAGCGCAGCTTGCCGGTCACGCCGAGGCTGCCGAAGTCGTCCTTGGCGCGGCCATCGTTGTCGGTCGGGAACACGGTGCCGCCGTAGCTGGCGCTGGTCGGGTTGTAATGGCGGCCCTTGCCGGAATCCAGCTTCACGCCGAGCAGGCCGAGGGCATCGACGCCCACGCCGACGGTGCCTTCGGTGTAGCCGGAGGCGTAGTTGAAGAGGAAGCCCTGGCCCCACTCTTCCTGCTTGGACGGCGCGGCCGTGCCTTCGCGGTTGTCCGAGTTGATGTAGAAGTTGCGCAGGGTCAGGCTGGCCTTGCTGTCTTCGATGAAACCGCCAGCGGCGGCTTGCTGGGCCAGCACGCCGAGGGCGACGGCCAAGGCGAGGGACGACGTGTTCATGCTCGATGCTCCATTGCGATCTTGTAGGGGGGGATGCCCGGAGCAGGAGCAGACGCGATGCGCCGCTGCGTGACCTTCGAAGCCACTGTTGTTCTCACAGGCTCCGGTGCATATGCGATGCGGCGGTCCGCTTTCGGCAGGCCGTCACTCTAAAAGGCGATGGTTAATTTCTAAAAAGAATTATTTTTAAGATGCAAATAACTTTAAGCAATAAGCAATTTTACGGAGTTCAATCCGTTCCCCAATTCGCCGGACCTAAGCTAATGCCAAAAAATTATTTATTTCTTATTTTTTAGATCAATAAGATCACTTCCACCGGACCACCGGACACCCCTGAGCGCACCCCCCTGTCCCGTGGACCGGCCTCCAAGACCGGCCCCAGCCCGTTGAGGAGCACCCCCATGATTCCGTCCCTGTTCCCCCGTCGCCTGCTGGCAGCCTTGACCCTTGGCGGCCTGGCACTGAGCGCCCAGGCCGCGGACTTCACCGTCGCCTACCAAACCACTGTCGACCCGGCCAAAGTGGCCCAGGCCGATGGCGCCTATGAAAAGGCGAGCAAATCCGAGATTGACTGGCGCAAGTTCGACAGCGGCGCTGAAGTCATCACCGCCGTCGCCTCCGGTGACGTGCAGATCGGATATGTCGGCTCCAGCCCCCTGGCCGCCGCCGCCACTCGCCAGCTCCCGATCCAGACATTCCTCATTGCCACCCAGATCGGCGACGCCGAAGCCCTGGTGGCGCGCAATGGCGCTGGCATCACCAAGCCCGAAGACCTGATCGGCAAGAAGATCGCCGTGCCCTTCGTCTCCACCGGTCACTACAGCCTGCTGGCCGCGCTCAAGCACTGGCAGATCGACCCCACCAAGGTCACCATCCTCAACCTCGCGCCGCCGGCCATCATCGCTGCCTGGCAGCGTGGCGACATCGACGCCACCTACGTCTGGGACCCAGCCCTGGGCGTCGCCAAATCCAACGGTAAGGTGCTGATCAGCTCCGGCGAGCTGAGCAAGCTGGGCGCACCCACCTTCGACGCCTGGATCGTGCGCAAGGACTTCGCCAAGAAGCATCCGGAAGTCGTCCGCGCCTTCGCCAAGGTGACCCTCGACGCCTACGCCGCCTACCGCAAGGATCCGCAGGCCTGGCTGGCCGACAAGGCCAACGTCGACAAGCTGGTGAAGCTCTCCGGCGCCAAGGCCGAGGACATTCCGCTGCTGCTGCAGGGCAACGTCTTCCCGCTGGCCGCCGACCAGGTAACCGCCCTCGGCGCACCGACCACCCAGGCCATCAGCGAGACCGCGGCCTTCCTCAAGGAGCAGGGCAAGGTCGACGCGGTGCTGCCTGACTACGCGCCCTACGTCAGCACCCAGTTCGTCACCAACTGACCGGCTGCGCGCCGACGGGGAGGCCGATTGCGGCGCCCCGCCGGCGCTTGGCGGATCAACCTTCCCGCTTATCCAGAGCATGTGAAAAATGGCCCTACTCCAGCTGGAGCGCATCAGCGCACAGTACCCAGGCGCGGCCGAGCCGGTACTGATCGACATTTCCTTCGACCTCGGCCCCGGCGAGCTGCTGGTGGCCCTCGGCCCTTCCGGCAGTGGCAAGACCACCCTACTCAACCTCATCGCCGGTTTCGTCAGCCCCAGCGCCGGCCGCATCAGCCTCGATGGCGTGCCCGTCAAGGGCCCCGGCGCCGAACGCGGCGTGGTGTTCCAGGACGACGCCCTGCTGCCCTGGCAGGACGTGCTCGGTAATGTCGCCTTCGGCCTCGAACTCGCCGGCGTGGCCCGTGCCGAGCGCGAGGCCCGCGCCCGCGAGATGCTCGCCCTGGTGGACCTGGCCGGCTTCGACAAACGCCGTATCTGGGAGCTTTCCGGTGGGCAGAAACAGCGCGTCGGCATCGCCCGCGCACTGGCTGCCGACCCTCGCGTGCTGTTGATGGACGAGCCCTTCGGTGCGCTGGATGCCTTCACCCGCGAGCAGATGCAGGAGCTTTTGCTGCAGGTCTGGCGACGCGCTGCCAAACCGGTGTTCCTGATCACCCACGACATCGAGGAAGCGGTCTTCCTCGCCAGCGAACTCATCCTGCTGTCGCCCAATCCGGGCCGCATCAGCGAGCGCCTGCGCCTGGACTTCGGCCAGCGCTACGCCGCCGGGGAAAGTGCGCGGGCGATCAAGTCCGACCCGCGCTTCATCGAAACCCGCGAGCACGTGCTCGCCCAGGTCTTCGCCGAACGCCAGAGGAGAAGTGCATGAGCAGCCTCGACCTTTCCCTGGCCAGCAAGGCCGCAGCGGCCGTGACCGCACGTCCGCGCCAGCCCATAAGCACCCTGTCCATCAGCCTGCTGACCCTGGCCGCCCTGTTGTTCGCCTGGTGGACGGTGACCGCCGCCGGGCTCATCGAACCCCTGTTCCTGCCCAGCCCGCAGGCCATCGCCCGCAAGGGGTGGGTGCTGCTGACCCAGGGCTACATGGACGCCAGCCTCTGGCAGCACCTGGGTGCGAGCCTCGGGCGCATTGGCTTGGCTCTGCTGGCGGCGGTGCTGATGGCTGTGCCGCTGGGTATCGCCATCGGCCGCAACCGCATTGCGCGCGGCATCTTCGACCCGCTGATCGAGTTCTACCGGCCCATCCCGCCGCTGGCCTACCTGCCGCTGATCGTGATCTGGTGCGGCATCGGTGAGCTGTCCAAGGTGCTGCTGATCTTCCTCGCGATCTTCGCCCCCATCGCCATCGCCACCGCCACCGGCGTGCGCAATGTTGACCCTGCGCGGCTGCGGGCAGCGCAATCCCTTGGCGCCACCCAGGCCCAATTGATCCGCTATGTGATCCTGCCCAGCGCCCTGCCGGACATCCTCACCGGCGTGCGCATCGGCCTTGGCGTCGGCTGGTCCACCCTGGTGGCCGCCGAGCTAGTAGCCGCCACCCGTGGCCTGGGCTTCATGGTGCAGTCGGCGGCGCAGTTCCTGGTCACCGATGTGGTGATCCTCGGCATCCTGGTCATCGCCCTGATCGCCTTTGCTCTGGAACTCGGCCTGCGCGCCCTGCAACGCAAGCTCGTGCCCTGGCATGGGCAAGGACGCTAGGCCCAGCTCCCTCACCCCCAGCCCCTCTCCCAAAGGGAGAGGGGAGCCAGTTGGTGCCACACAAGAATTCCCAGTTCACACGAACATCCCCCTCTCCCTCTGGGAGAGGGCCGGGGTGAGGGAATCCCCGCCCCAAGGCTTCAGGAGATACACCATGACCCTGCACATCACCCCGCTCTCCCCCGCCCTCGGCGCCGTGGTCGAAGGCCTCGACCTCAGCAAGCCGCTCGATTCCTCGCTGCGTGAAGCAGTTGAAAGCGCCCTGCTCGCCCACCAGGTGCTGTTTTTCCGCGACCAGCCGCTAAACCCGCCGCAGCAAGCGGCCTTCGCCCGCAACTTCGGCGACCTGCACATCCACCCGATCTACCCGAACATTCCCGAGCAGCCGGAAGTGCTGGTGCTCGACACCGCCGTCACCGACGTGCGCGACAACGCCCTCTGGCACACCGATGTGACCTTCCTGGAAACCCCGGCCCTGGGCGCGGTGCTCGCCGCCAAGCTGCTGCCGCCCAACGGCGGCGACACCCTGTGGGCCAGCAGCAGCGCGGCCTATGACGCACTGTCGAAACCCATCCAGCAGCTACTGGAAGGCCTGACCGCCACCCACGACCTGTCCCGTTCCTTCCCCGAGGAACGCTTCAGCCTCACCGCCGAGGAACACGAGCGCCTGGAAGACGCCAAGCGCAAGCACCCGCCGCGCAGCCATCCGGTGGTGCGCACCCATCCGGTCACCGGACGCAAGGGTTTGTTCGTCAACGAAGGCTTCACCACCCGCATTAACGAACTCTCGGCGCAGGAAAGCGATGCGCTGCTGCGCCTGCTCTTCGCCCACGGCACCCGCCCGGAGTTCACCATCCGCTGGCGCTGGCAGGCCAATGACGTGGCCTTCTGGGACAACCGCATCACCCAGCACTTCGCCGTCGACGACTACCGTCCGCAGCGTCGCGTGATGCACCGCGCGACGATCCTGGGGGACAAGCCGTTCTGAACGTCCGCGACACGCCACCGGACTGGGCGTTGCGTTGAAACGCAGCGCTACCCATCAGCGCTGGCCGATGGGTATCGCGAGCTCCACCCATCCTACGTTCTGGCTCTTAGGAGCAGAGGGCGGCGGAACCCAACTCCCGCAAGTACTCCCAGGGATAAATCCCCCGCTCGTGCCCATCGCTGAACACCAGTTGCACGCCGTAACCCTGGAGCGCGATGCGTTCCAGGCGCACGTCGTGATCCACCACCCCGATCGCCCCACGCAGCCGCGCCGCCTTGCACTGCGAGCAGGGGCAGGCACCACGCAAGCGGGCATGACTGATCTCCCGCCGCCCCCCATCTGCCCACTCCAGAAACAAACGTGCTTCGCTGCGCGAATTGCGCAGGGTACTGGGGGCGTCCATCAGGCCGCTCCCTGCAGTTGCGCCAGGGCAATGCGTACCGCCTTGCGCACTTCCGGATCACCATCGACCTCGGCCTGGCGCAGCGCCGGCAACGCGGCGGCGTCGCCCAGCTCGCCCAAGGCCAGCGCAGCCTCCTTGCGCAAGTTGGCGATGCCGTGGCCGAGCAGCACGGAAAGCTCCGCAAGAGCCTCGCAATAGCGCAGGCGACCGAGGGCACGCGCGGCGCGCAAACGCACCTGCCAGTAATCGTCTTCCAAGGCCCGCACCAGTGCCGCGCCAGCGTCGGCCAGGCCGACCTTGCCGAGGGTGGTGGCGGCCTCCTCGCGCACCTGCCAGGCGCTATCAGCCAAGGCGGCGTAAAGGGCTGGCAGTACCTCCCCGTCGCTGGCCAGCCCCAGGGCGCCGGTGGCGGCGCGGCGTACTTCGGTATCCGCGTCGTCACTGGCCAGGCGGGCCAGTGCTGGCAGCGCGGCTTCGTGTTTCAACCAGCCGAGGATGCCCACCGCCTCCCGGCGCACCGGCGCTTCACCGTCGTCCAGCGCCAACAATGCCGGGCCGGCGGCCTCCTCTAGTCGCAGCTCACGCAGGGCACGTAGCGCACTGGCGCGGACGAAGCCGTCGGCATGGGTCACCCACGGCAGGATCAGCCGCCCCGCCTCCAGGCTCTTCAGTTCACTGAGGCTCTGGGCAGCGGCCAGGCGCACCGGCTCGGCCCCATCAGCCAGGGCCGCGCAGAGTGCCTGGACGACGTCGGGCTCCTCCCAGGCCTCCAGCAGACGCGCAGCCTCGGCGCGTACCTCAGCAGCGTCATCCGCGGCAAGGGCGTCGGTGAGCCAGGGCAGGCCCTCCGGGTCTTCCAGGTCGGCGAGTTCGATCAGGGCAATGCGGCGCACACCGGCATCGTCATCCACCAGGCGTGGCAGCAGTTCGAGGATGTCGGGGTTGTCGATTTCACGGTTGGTCATAGGGCAACTCGCAGTGGCGGGTGATCGGTGGGCAGCCCAAGCGGCGTCAGGCGTGGCAACTCGCGGCCGTCTTCATGGCGCAGCAGTTCCAGGCAATGGCGCTTGAGATGGGTGAAGCCGGGGGTGGTGAGGAGGCTGGCGCGGCGCGGACGTGGGAAGTCCAGGCGCAGGTCTTCGATGAAGCGTCCAGGGCGCGGGCTCATCACCAGGATGCGGTCGGCCAGGAACAAGGCTTCGTCGATGTCGTGGGTGACGAACACCACGGTGGTGCGGATGCGCATCCAGATATCCAGCAGCAGTTCCTGCATGCGCGAGCGGGTCTGCGCATCCAGCGCGCCGAAGGGCTCGTCCATCAGCAGCAGACGCGGGCGGTTGATCAGCACGCGGGCAATCTCGGCGCGCTGCTGCATGCCGCCGGAAAGCTGGCTGGGCCAACGCTCGGCGAAATCGCCCAACCCCACCAGACCGAGGAACTCAGCGGCGCGGCGCTGCCGTTCGGCCTTGCCGATGCCCTGCATCTTCAAGCCGAAGGCGACGTTGTCGAGCACGCTGCGCCAGGGCAACAGCGTGTGGTGCTGGAACACCATGCCGCGCTCGGGTGAGGGTCCCTCCACCGGCTGGCCATCCACGTCCAGGCTGCCGGCGCTGGGCTTGAGGTGGCCAGCCAGCGCGCCGAGCAAGGTGGACTTGCCGCAACCTGAAGGGCCTAGGATGCAGACGAATTCCCCCGGCGCGATGGCGAAGTCCAACGTCTGCACCGCCTCGAAGGCATCGCGGCCCTGACCCAGGCGGATGGAGACGCCCCTGGCCTCGATGCGGCCGGGTTCCACTGCGCGTTCGAAGCTGCTCATCAGGCGTTCCTCCGCGCGCGGTACCAGGGCGTGGCGAGCGCGCCCAGGCGTTTGACCAGGGCACTGCTGCCCATGCCGAGCAGGCCGATCAGCAGCATGCCGACGACGATGTCGGCGTAGTTCTGCACCACGTAGGACTCCCAGGTGTAATAACCGATGCCGAACTGCCCGGAGATCATCTCGGCAGTGACCAGGCAGAACCACGACGTGCCCATGCCGATGGCGAGGCCAGTGACGATGCTCGGCGCCGCGCCGGGCAGGATCACCTCGCGCAGGATCGCCAGACGCCCAGCGCCAAGGCTGCGCGCCGATGCGATCAGCCGGGGGTCGACGCCTTCGACGCCATGCACGGTGTTGAGCAGGATGGGGAACAGCGCACCGGTGAAAGTGATGAACACCATGGACAGCTCGGACGAGGGAAACATCAGGATGGCCAGGGGAATCCAGGCCACCGCGGGAATCGGCCGCAGCACTTCCAGCGGCGGCAACAGGCTGTCTTCGGCCCACTTCGAACGGCCGATTGCCAGCCCCAGCAGAACGCCGACCAGGGCGGCACTGAGATAACCGGCAAACACCCGCGACAGGCTGCTGGACAGGTGCGGCAACAGCTTGCTGGAGTGCGCCAGTTGCCAGGCGGCGTCGAGCACGGCGGCGGGCGTGGGCACATAGGTGAAGGTGAACAGGCCAAGGTCCAGCCGCGTCGTAGCCGCCATCTGCCAGAACAGCAGGCAGGCGGCCAGCGAGGCGAGGCGCAGGGGCCAGCGGTACAG
>NZ_JASATC010000019.1:0-106702 GCF_038440135.1 Pseudomonas sp. OTU5201
CCCCTGGGCCCACTCCTCGGCCTTGGCCTGGGCCGCGTTGTCCTGGCGGAAGTCGCGATTGAAGTAGAAGTTACGCAGTTCCAGGCTGGCCTTGCTGTCCTTGATGAACTCGGCCTGGGCAGGGGAGGCGACGCCGATGGCGGTGCCGGTCAGCAGGAGCAGGGAGGAACAGAGACGGGTATGTCGGGACATGTTCTTTCTCTTGTTATTGTGGAGGCGGGTGAGCTGGCGGGCCTCTTGTTGGAGGGTCAGCACAGCCGCGCAACTATTCACGGGCGAGCTGCCCATTGAAATGCGCTGTTCTACCGACCGCGGGTGCGTAGAACTACCGAGCCGCTGCTCGGCAGCGCTTAGATGCGAGTGACCATGCAACTCAAATATAAGATCGTGACGCTCAGCGTCCTGCCCCTCATCGTGTCGGTGCTCTTCATCTGCGTCCTGGTTTTCGCCCAGAGCCGCAAGCTGGAAGAAGAACAGGCCAGGCTGGTGGAAAGCAGCATCATGGCTGCCAAGAAGGCCGAGCTGAAAAACTACCTGGAGCTGGCCCTGAGCCTGATCGCTCCGCTGTACCAGAGTGGCCGGGACGATGAAGAGGCCCGGCAACAGGCACTGCGTATGCTGTCACGGGCGAACTTCGGCATGGACGGTTACTTCTTCGTCTACGACCGCCACGGCAAGAACCTGATGCACCCCCGGCAGGCGAACCTGGTGGGCAAGGAACTCATCGGCATGAAGGACAAGAACGGCCTGCCGGTGATCCAGGCGTTGCTCGACAGTGCCGAGAATGGGGATGGCTACCAGCTCTACACCTGGGAGAAACCCTCCACCGGGCAGGTGACTGAAAAGCTCTCGTACGTGGTGATGCTGGACCGCTGGGGCTGGATGCTGGGCACCGGCATCTACATTGATGATGTCGAGGTGGCGACCCTCAAATCCCGCCAGGAAGTAGCTACGGGCGTACTGACTACGGTACTGGCGATTGCGTCTTTCTCGCTGATCGCCGTATTGGTGGTGTTCACCGGTGGCCTGATGCTGAACTTCACCGAACACCGCCTCGCCGACCGCAAGCTGTCGGCCCTCAACCAGCGCATCGTCCATCTTCAGGAAGAGGAGCGCTCGCGGGTGTCTCGTGAGTTGCACGACGGCATCAGCCAGCAGTTGGTATCCATCAAGTTCCAGTTCGAGCTGGCCAGCCTGGAACTGGAGAACGGACAGGGCAGGGGGCTGGAGAACCTGCGCGCGGGCACGACACGCCTGGGCGAGGCCATTGGCGAAATACGCCGAATCTCCCACGACCTGCGCCCGTCATTGCTGGACACTCTCGGCCTGTCGCCCGCCATCGACCAACTGGTGCGTGAATTCGAGCAGCGCACGGCGATCCGCACCCAATATGAACGCGGGCTGGACGACGCCAGCCTCGACATGGACGTTCGCGTCACACTGTTCCGCATCATCCAGGAGGCCTTGGGCAACATCGAGCGCCACTCGAAGGCCAGCGCCGCTATAATCTCGCTCTCCGCCAACCGGGACAGCATTGTCCTGCGGGTGGAGGATAACGGCGTGGGATTCGACCCCGGCGTGATGGATAAGAGCCAGGGAATTGGTTTGCGCAATATCAGGGAGCGGGTGGACCACCACCACGGCGCTTTCAGTCTTTCCTCGATCACCGGCCGCACGGAATTGCAGGTCGAGATTCCCCTGCAAAGAGCTTGACGGCTCTACCCAACCAGAGGCCGTGATGAGCTTTCCCCACCCCATCAGAATCGCGCTGATCGACGACCACGTGCTGGTGCGCGATGGCGTGAAATCCCTGCTATCGGCAATGCCGCACTTCGAGGTCGTGGCCCAGGCCGAGTCCGGCGCCGAAGCGCTGGAGCTGGTGGCCTCCACCGAGCTGGACCTGCTGCTGGTGGACGTCGGCCTCAAGGACATGAACGGCCTGGAACTGACACGCAAGCTGTGCAGCCTCTATCCAGGCATCAAGATCCTGATCCTCAGCATGTACGACAACCAGGAGTACGTGCGCACCTCCATCAACGCCGGCGCCTTTGGCTACGTGCTGAAGAACGCGCCCTCCACCGAGCTGATCGCTGCCATCGAGGCCATCGTCGCCGGCGGCAGCTTCTACAGCCCGGAAATCGCCCGCAAGCTGGCCACCAACATCCGCGACGAGAACGAGCTCACTCCCCGCGAGTTGCAGGTGCTGTCGATGATCGCCAAGGGACTGAACAACAAGGAAGTGGCGCGCGAGCTGGATATCAGCGTGCGCACCGTGGAAACCTACCGCCTCAGCATTCGCCGCAAGCTGAACATCGACACCCCCGCCGCACTGGTCAAGTACGCCCTTGAGCATGGGCTGATTTCCATCTGAACCTGATCCCGGCAACTTTCGGGCCGCGTTGATGGGTTTCGCGGGCTCTGCGTGCCGAAGCACGCAGTAGGATGGGTGGAGCCCGCGAAAACCATCGCTCTGTCATGGGATTGCAGCGCTGTAGGAAGGGCAGCCCAACTGCCGACTAGAACAGCACCATCTGCTTGTCGACCAGCGAGGCGAAGTCGTCCCCCACGAAGGGCAGGATGGCATCTGCAATGGGTTGCAGCTGGCGGGTGAGGTAGTGGTCGTAGTCGATGGCCGAGCGGCGCGTTTCCAGTGGCTCGGGACCATTCACGGTGATCAGGTAGCTGATCCAGCCACCGTTCTGGTACTGGCGCGGTCGGCCCTGGCGGTCGTTGAACTCGTCGGCCATGCGCGCGGCGCGAACGTGGGGCGGCACGTTGCGGGTGTAGTCGTCCAGTTGGCGGCGCAGCCGCTTGCGATAGACCAGTTGTTCATCCAATTCTCCGGCCAGGGTGCGTTGTACGTAGTCGCGCACGTAATCCTGGTAGGGCTGGCGATTGAAGATGCGCTGGTAGAGCTCCTGCTGGAATAGCTGGGCCAGGGGCGACCAGTCGGTGCGCACGGTTTCCAGGCCCTTGAAGACCATCTCGCGGCTGCCGTCCGGACGCGCCACCAGGCCGGCGTAGCGCTTCTTGCTGCCTTCTTCGGCGCCACGGATGGTGGGCATCAGGAAACGCTGGTAATGGGTTTCGAACTGCAGTTCCAAGGCGCATTCCAGGCCGTACTCCTGCATCAGGTGTTCGCGCCACCACTGGTTGACGTGTTGCACCAGGCTACGACCGATTCGCGTGGCCTCGTCTTCGCCATGGGGGCGCTTGAGCCAGACGAACGTAGAGTCGGTGTCGCCATAGATCACGCTGTAGCCCTGGGCTTCGATCAGCTCACGGGTGCGGCGCATGATCTCGTGACCACGCATGGTGATGGATGAGGCCAGGCGCGTATCGAAGAAGCGGCATCCGCTGGAGCCGAGCACGCCGTAGAAGGCGTTCATGATGATCTTCAGCGCCTGGGACAGCGGCTTGTTGCCGTGGCGCTTGGCGGCCTCGCGGCCTTGCCAGACCCGTTCCACGATGGCCGGCAGGCTGTGCCGGCTACGGGAAAAGCGGGCGCCGCGGAATCCCGGTACCGAATGCTCGTCGTCCGGCTGCTTGAGCCCCTCGATCAGGCCCACTGGGTCGATCAGGAAGCTGCGGATGATCGACGGGTAAAGGCTCTTGTAGTCCAGCACCAGTACCGACTCATAAAGGCCGGGACGCGAGTCCATGACAAAGCCACCGGGACTGGCCTCCGGTTTCTTCTCGCCGAGGTTGGGGGCGACGAAGCCCTGGCGGTGCATCAGCGGCAGGTAGAGGTGAGTGAAGGCCGCCACCGAGCCGCCACTGCGATCGGTGGCCAGACCGGTGACCGTGGCACGTTCCAGCAGGAAGTGGAGCAGTTCGGTCTTTTCGAAGATGCGAGTGACCAGCTCGCAGTCCTTGAGGTTGTAGCGCGCCAGGGCGGGCTTGTCCTCGGCGAACATGCGGTTGATCTCGTCCATGCGCTGATAGGGCGTGTCGATCGCCTTGCCTTCGCCGAGCAAGGTCTGGGCTACGTTTTCCAGGCTGAAGGACGGAAAGCTCCAGGTGGCCGAGCGCAGTGCCTCGATGCCGTCGATGATCAGCCGCCCGGTGGCTTCGGCGAAGTAGTGATTGTTACCGCTGCCATGCTCGCGCCAGCCCATGGGGTCGCCGTCGCGGCCCAGGCGCAGCGGTACCTTCAGCTGCTCGGCATGGGCTTGCAGCACCCGCAGGTCGAACTGCACCAGGTTCCAGCCGATGATGGCGTCCGGGTCATGCTTGGCGAGCCACTGGTTCAGCGCTTCCAGCAGCTCGGCGCGGCTGTCCCGGTAGTCGAGCTGGAAGTCGACGTCGCTGGCGTCGCCGTTGGCCGGGCCGAGCATGTAGACCTGCCGTTGGCCGCAGCCTTCCAGCGCGATGGAATAGAGTTCGCCGCGCTCGGTGGTTTCGATATCCAGTGACACCAGCTTGAGCTGTGGGCGATAGTCGGGAGTCGGTTTGAGCTGGGCATCCAGCAGCCGGCCACTGGCATCCGGGGTGCCGCCGAAGAGCACGGGCGCGGTGATGAAGCGCTCCATCAGGTAGCGCTCCGGCGGACGGATATCCGCTTCGAAGACATCCACGCCAGCTTTGCGCAAGGCCTTGTCCAGGCGCATCAGCTGGCGGTACTGCTTGCAGTAGAGGCCGAGCACCGGGCGGTGCTGGAAATCGCAGAGGGCAAGTGGGCGCAGTTCCACGTCTTGTTCGGCCCGCAGCAGGGGCTCAGCGCGCTCGCGCTGCTCGGCGGGTATGAAGGCCACCGAAGTCTGGACGGGCAGGCGAATCTGTCGCGGGCCGGCGTCGGTGGCCAGCCAGAATTCGACTTCCGTTCCCTCGGGCGTGTCCCGCCAATGCCGGGTCAGGACGAAGCCTTGCTGTAAATCCACGACTGAAACCTCGGAACCTTTTTTCACTGCGGGATTCTACTCGTCATCGTTCCGTCGCGTGCGGCGGACGAGGTGCTGCCCATGGTGTCTGATTGACATGAAGAGAATGAGCTAAGCCATTGAATTGACAGCATACGGTCTGTCTGAGCAAGACTATTTTATCTGGCCAGCAAGGGGGCTTTTCTTTATGCTCCGCGGCCATTTTCATCCGTCCGGGAGACGATCATGCTGGACAATACCCTCGTACAACTCGAACAGCTCGTTGGCGAGCTGCTGCAACAGAACCAGGCGATTGCCGACGACAACGCTCGCATCCGTGCCGAGCTGCGCAAGGTCCGCGAAGAGAATGACAGCCTGCAACTGGCCGCGATGGAGCAGGAAGAGAAGCACAGCGCCACCGCGGAGCGCCTGCAGGCGCTGGTTCGCCGCGTCAGTGAGAGCCGCGCCAGCGCATGAACAGAGATGGCATCCGCGTGCTGCGCATCCTCGGGCGCGAGTACAGCATCAAGGCGCCACCCGGTGAGGAGCAGGTGCTGCGGGATGCGGCTGCGATGCTGCAGGCGGAGATCGCCGCCAACAACAAGAAATTCCCCTACGTCACCGGCAGCGAGCTGGTGGTGCTTTCCGCGCTCAACCTTTGCGCGCGCCAGTTGAACGCCGGCGACAATCCCCAGGATGAAGCCGACGTTACCCAGCGCCTGGCCGTGCTCAATCGGCGCATTCGCGAGCAGTTGGACAACGCTGGCAATTGACCCAAGGGTGGAAATTCACAATGTGGATTTCCACCCACCGGGGGTCACTGGATGACGCGCAGGATATCGGCGCGGTTGATCTCGGTGCGGCCGTCTTCGTACCACGCCGGAATGGCGTCCTTGAGCAGTTCCTTGTCGCCATCCAGCTTGAACGGCTGGGTGTAGCGCTTCTTGCGGTAGGCGTAGATGTAGTAGGTGCCTTCGCGATAGAGGATGCGGTCGAAGGTGTAGAAGCCGATGTGCGAGCCGTTGCAGCGCGCGGTCAGCACCACATCGCCTTCCTCGTAGGGCAGGGCGCCCTCGGCGCATTCATAGGTGAAGAACTCGCGAACATCGTCCCAGGCCACGCCGTCGCTGCTGGACTTGAGGTGGTTGCGCGCCTCGTCTTCCGATTGCGGCGAGTGGTCGCTGTACCAGATGAACAGCGGGATGCTCTGGTTGATGTCGTCGCCCAGCCAGCCTTCGCTGTCCAGGTATTCGGCGGTGCGCGCCAGGCCGGCCTGCATGCGACGGTGGTTCTGCTTGTAGCTGTCCAGTGCATCTTCGAAGGCCTGTGAATGGCTGCAGGCCATCACGCCATCGATGGCCTTCAGTGCCTGGACTCGCGCCAGGTAGGCATCGTGCAGGGCCGCATCGGTGATCACGGTGCAGGTATCGCGCACCAGGCTGACGCCCACCTGGGTCAGGTTGGCGCTGCCGACTATCACCACATCCGGTTCGATCAGGTAGAGCTTCCAGTTCACGCTCGCCTGGTAACGGAAGTCCACCGACAGGGCCAGGTCAGGATTGGACTCGTTGAGGCAATGCTCGATGAAGTCGGGGGAAGTCAGCGAGTTGATGCTACCGACGATGATGTCCAGCTGGTTGCCGTTCTCAATCATCTGGTCGATCAAGGGCTCGGTGCCGCTGGCGAAGGCGGAAACTATCGTGATCTTCTTTCCGTTCAGTTCGCCCAGATAGGTTTCAAGGCTGTCTTCGTAATCCAGAATTTCCATACAGTCTCCAGCGACATCTACTCTGCAATTTCGTCATTTTCGCACAGGCGATGCCATAAGCCAGCGTCCGAATCGCTCTGCGGACCCGCTGCATGGCTCAGACGTCTGGCGTGCAGCCCGGAGCGCGAGGCTCCGGGGCTGGAATGCACGGGAAATGGGCGCTTCAATCGTTGCTTTCGGCAAACTCCCGCAGGGCTTCGCCGTCCAGGCGGTAGCGCACCCATTCGTCCTGGGGCAGGGCGCCGATGGCGCGATAGAAGTCGATGGCCGGTTGGTTCCAGTCCAGCACGCTCCATTCCAGGCGGCCGCAGTCGTTGGCGCGGGCTTCGCGGGCGATTTCCCGCAGCAGTCTGCGCCCGGCACCGATGCCGCGCTGCTCTGGAGTGATATAGAGGTCTTCCAGGTAGATTCCGTTGCGCCCTAGCCAGGTGGAGTAACTGTAGAAGTACACCGCGTAGCCGATTGGCCGGCCGTCCTGCAGGCACATCAGGGCGCGGGAGGGTGCGTTGTCGGCGAACAGTGTGCGGCGAATGTCTTCGACACTGGCGATGACCTCATGGCCGGCGCGCTCGTAGACCGCCAATTCGGTGATGAAGTCGAGAATCTGTTGCGCGTCTTCAGGCTGGGCGGGGCGGATCGAGAGGGGCACTGTGACTCTCCATGGGCAGTTGAGGCGGCCATGCTAGTGCCTTTGACGATCCGCGCGAAGCGTCTGCCGAATCGCTCGCTAAGCTTGAGGGAAGACCCGGCCTGCGGAGGGCGAGGGCGTGATAGTGCTGGCGAGCGTTCTCCTGGCCCTGTTGATGGGTTTTGCCGTGCAGCGCGGCGGCACCTGCTTGGTGGCCGCGCTGGAAGAGGTCGTGAACAAAGGCCGTTGGGCGCGCTTCCGGGCACTTCTGGAAACCTCGCTCTGGGTGCTTGGTGGCTTCGCACTGCTGCGCGCTTTCGATCTCCTGCCCATGGCGCCCATGGGCTATTCGTTGCACTGGCATGCTGCGCTGGGCGGGGCCTTGTTGGGTATCGGGGCCTTCATCAACGGAGGTTGCGCCTTTGGCGTGGTAGCGAGGATCGGCTCCGGGCAATGGGCCTGGTTGGCGACGCCACCGGGCTTTCTCGCCGGCTTCGCCCTGGCCGGAAGCAGCCAGGCAATCACGTGGGCCATGCCGGTGGCCATTCCGGACTGGCTGCAACACGTCCCCATCGGCCTGGTGCCGCTGATCATCGCGGCGCTGGTGGCACGCCTGGGCTGGCTGGCCTGGAACCGGCACAACGGTTCGGCGAATGCGTCCATCTGGTCGCCGCACCACGCCACCATCGTCCTCGGGGTTGCCTTCCTGCTGCTGTTCGTCTGCGTGGGCGCCTGGGCCTACACCGACATACTCGCCGAACTGGGCACCGGACGCTTCATGGAGCTGGGCCTACGCGGCGTGCTGCTGCCGGTGATGTTCGCCGGGGCGCTGCTGGGCGGCTGGACGGCGGGTCTTTGGGAGCATCGCTGGCCTACGCCGCGGGCGCTGCTGAAGTGTTTCTGTGGCGGGGTGCTGATGGGCCTTGGCGCCACCCTGGTGCCCGGTGGCAATGACAACCTGATCCTGTTCGGCATGCCGCTGCTCTGGCCGAATGCGTGGCTGGCCTTCGCCAGCATGTGCGTGGTGGTGGTGAGCTCGCTCTGGTTGGCGCGGCTGCAGAGCGGGCGTGCGTAGTGGAGTGGCGGATAGCCGATGCCATCGCCCGCGCCGGGCGGGCCCATTCCCGGATTGCATCCGGGCTACATTCGATAGCTTCCTCTCTTGGGGAGAGGGTTGTGGTGAGGGTTTGATATGAAAAAGCCCGGCGATTGAGGCCGGGCTTCTTCTTTCGACGGGTGCAGACTCAGGCGGCGTGATCGAACGCCTTGCCCTTGGCCTTGCGCTCCACCTGCTTGCGGCAGGCTTCGCCAAAGGCTTCGAAGATCTTCACCGAATCGGGGTTCTTCGCCGCCTGCCATTCCGGGTGCCACTGCACCGCGAAGAGGAAGGGCGACAAGTTCGGCGCGTGGATGGCTTCCACCAGGCCGTCTTCAGCGCGGGCGATCGCCTCGATGCCTTTGCCGAGGGTTTTCAGGCCCTGGCCGTGCAGCGAGTTGACGCGGATTTCATCAGTACCCAGTACCTTGTGCAGCCAGCTGTTCTGCTGAATGCGCACGCTGTGCGCCGGCGCGTACTGGACGTCCACCGGGTCTTCGGTGTTTTCGCGGTGGTCATTGAAGCCGGGCTCGGCGTAGACCTTCTGGTACATGTCGCCGCCCAGGGCGACGTTGATTTCCTGCATGCCACGGCAGATGCCGAAGATCGGCAGTCCGCGTGCGAGGGCAGCACGAATCAGGGGCAGGTCGAAGAGGTCGCGATCCTTGTCCTGGCCTTTCTCCGGGGTCAGGTTTTCCTGGCCGTAGAGCGCCGGGTCGATGTTGCTGCCGGCACCGGTGAGGTAAACGCCGTCAGCCATATCGAGGTACTGCTCGAGGTCTTCGGTGCCGCAGCAGGTGGGCACGAGGACAGGTACACATTCGGAGATTTCTACCAGCGGGACGATGTACTTGTGGGTCATCACCTGGTAGTCGTGACCCTTGCGTTCCTGGGCGCCCATGGACATCAGGACGACCGGTTTACGAGTGGTCCGTTTCTTATTGCCAATGTTGCTGTTGGACATATTTCACCTTGGGACAGGCTCAGCCTATCGTTGCTGTGCAGGCGCGCCAGTGAGGGTTAGCGCTACCTGAGATCCCGAGCACTGCCGGCTATCGGCGGGGCGATTTCCGGTCGAGACCTGCTATATAGCCTGCCAGAGCCGTTTAATATGTCAAACGATACCGACGGAAAGCGTAAAAAATAATGGCCGATTTTTATCGATTTTTAACGCTTAAGTTATTGATTTATAATGATTATGTTGCCTGTAAGAAAATATTTTTCGGTTCAGCATCCAGAACGAGTGTTCAGAATGCTGGACTTTACGCCGGGTGGGGAAGTCCCGTCCCAGGCTCTGTACGAAAAGTGCCTGCGCATCGGTGATGCTGCGTTGAAATCGGCCTCGAGCGCGAGTCCGATCAGAATGCTCATTTACAGCGCGTAAACTGCGCTTCTTCGGCCGATTGATTCGCTGGCGCTCACCCTTCGGGCCAGCCCTTGGCTGCTACTCCTGATGGTCGTTTCGACTTGCCTGACTTTCGCTCGACGACTTTTCGTACAAAACCTAGAGCGTCGTCGCCTTGCCTTGGCGGTCCAGCTCAAACACCTTGTTGCGCATCAGCCGCTCCCTGAGCCAGCGCTTGGCCTTGCCGCGCCCCTGCCGGCGCGGCCAGAGCGGGTCCACGCCCACCAGCCAGTCTGTGTGCGGATAGGCCTCCAGTTGCAGTTCCACCAGGTCGCCGTTGGCCAGGTCCCGATGGATCAACTGGCGTGGCAGGGTCGCCCAGCCGACGCCCCCGCGCACCATCTCCAGCAGCGCCATATAGCTCTCCGCTTGCCATAGTCGGGTTGCGCGCAGGTATTCGCTGCTGGGCAGCTTGCTGGCATGCGCGCTGAAGGCCAGGCGGCGATGGGCATGAAGGTCGGCGAAGCGGACCTGGGGGAGCTGCGCCAACGGATGCCTGGGGTGGGTGACGTGAACCATGATCAGCTTGCCCAACTGCCGGAGCTCCAGTTCTCGTGGGTATTCCGGTTGGGAAAAAGCGATGCCCATCTCCACTTCCCCCTTCTGCACCATGCCAGCTACATCGCCGTGTACCGGGTGGCGGACGTTCAGGTCCACATAAGGAAAGGTCTGCTCGAACTCGCAGAGCACCGGCATTACGGTGTTGTAGGGCACCTCGATGGCCTGGGTCAGGCTGGGCTCGGTTTCCTCCGTCAGGCTGTCGGCATGACCTTCCAGCGCCAGACAGCGCTCCAGAACGGCCTCGGCTTTCAACAGCAGCTTCTGGCCCGCGGCAGAGCACCTGGCGCTCCATTGCCGTCCTTCGTAGGGCGTGTTTGAGCGGCGCGAAGCCCAACGTTGAGTGGCTCTGACCGATCACCGACGTTGGGCCGCGCTGCGCTTGGCGCCAACCGACAGGAACCGGCTCTCTTACCTTGTGCAAACCATTTCCCACAGGGGCTGTCTTTCATGCCATGTTTCCCCGGCATGAACCGCAAGGCAGCCCCTTCATGAGCAAGCTCGTCACACGATTCGTCATCATTGCCACGCTTTTGACCCTGGCCGCGTGCGGCACCCGGGGACCGGAGGAACAGGTACTGCGGCCTGCTGAAGTGCGCGCCAAGGTGGTCAGGTTGATGCCGTCCAGCGTGGCGGATCGTCAGGGTTGGGCCGCCGATATCCAGACCGCCTTCGCCGCCCAGGACATCCCTCCCACTAACAGCAACCTGTGCGCCGTACTGGCAGTCACCGAGCAGGAATCCACCTACCAGGTCGACCCGCAGGTACCAGGGCTGGCGAAGATCGCCCGGCAGGAAATCCAGCGCCGCGCCAGCCGCGTGCATGTGCCGGCGGTCCTGGTGAGTTCGGCGTTGAAACTCGACTCACCCAATGGCAAGACCTATGAGCAGCGTCTCAGCCGTGTGCGCACGGAAAAGGAACTGAGTGTGATTTTCGACGACTTCATCGGCATGGTGCCCCTGGGTCAGAAGCTGTTCGGCAACTTCAACCCCGTGCATACCGGCGGCCCGATGCAGGTGAGCATCGCCTTTGCCGAAGCCAATGCGCAGGGCTATCCCTATCCGGTCACGGGCTCCATCCGCCAGGAGGTGTTCACCCGGCGCGGCGGTATGTACTTCGGTATCGCCCACCTGCTGGGCTATCCGACCCACTACCCGAAGCCGCTGTACCGCTTCGCCGACTTCAACGCCGGCTGGTACGCCAGCCGCAATGCGGCCTTCCAGAATGCCGTGAGCCTCGCCTCGGGAATGCCCCTGGCACTGGACGGCGACCTCGTCATCCACGGCTCGAGCAAGGCTGGCTCCACCGAACTGGCGGTGCGCGCCTTGCGGAAGTCGCTGGACCTCAGCGACTCCGCGATTCGCCGCGCGCTGCTCAAGGGCGACAGCCTGGCGTTCGAGGAAACCGACCTTTATGAGCGGGTCTTCGCCCTGGCTGACAAGGTGGAACGACGCAAGCTGCCGCGAGAAGTGATGCCGGGCATCGACCTGAAGAGCCCGAAGATCACCCGCAAGCTCACCACCGAGTGGTTCGCCAAACGGGTGGATGAGCGCTATCAACGTTGCATGAAGCGCGCCTCGGGGACGTGAGGCCGCGCTCTAGCGCCAGGCGCATGGGGGGCCGAGCGGCACCGGCGCTGAGTACATAGACGATTCGGGTTGGGAATGCCGCCGGTAGTTCCCGCTTTTGGCCGTCGAGTGCGCGTGGCTCAGTACTTGATATCCCGAGCTCTCTCCCGCCCTTGCTGTTTGGTCTGCCGCTTATCCTGCCTGCACTGGGGGTTGCTCTGCTGGTCGGCTGCGCGGCAGTCCTGCTTTATCTGTCGCGCATCCTGACGGGTTTCCTGCCGGACATCTCGCGCGGCACGACGTTGTTGACCCTGCTCTGTAGCCCAGGATGTTCCTGCCACGGTCACCAGGAATATCGCGGCTACCAAGGCAGGTAGGCGAAGAATAGGCATGAGATGACCTCCAGTAGCCGAGGTGGCTGAACCACAAGTACAGCTGATTTCCCATTCGCTTGCCGCTGGGCCGAGAAACGGAGCGTGAAAGCGGGCGTCCCGCCTCAACGCTCCATCACATAGGTTCCGGGCGCAGGGCAGAGGGGAGGGTACTTGCGTGACCCCAGCTTCTTCGGCGCTGGCAGGCTGTCGCCTGAGCGTTGTTGAATCCACTCCCGCCAATGGGGCCACCAACTGTCTTGCTGGCGCTCGCCGGCATTCTGCAGCCAGGTTTCCGGATCGTCGGCAGCAGCAGGCGCCGCATAGAAGAACGACTTGGGATTGCCCGGCGGGTTGACCAGGCTCTGCAGGTGGCCGGCGTTGGACAGTACGTAGGTGGCGTCCGCGCCGAACAGGCGGGCCGTGCCGTAGCAGCCCTGCCAGGGCGTGATGTGGTCGGTGGTGCCGCCAATCACATAGGCGCCGACCTTCACTTGGGTCATGTCGATCGATTCGCCGGCAATTTCCAGGGTGCCCGGGTTGCTGTAGGGGTTGAGTTGCACCAGGTCGAGGTAGTCCGCGTGCAACTGTGCAGGTAGCCGCGTGGTGTCGTTGTTCCAGGCGAGGATGTCGAAGGCCGGCGGCTTGTTGCCCAGCAGGTAGTTGTTGACCCAATAGTTCCAGATCAGGTCGTTGGGGCGCATCCAGGCGAACATGCGCGCCATGTCCTGGCCGCTCAGCACACCCTTGCGCCGCGAGCTGGCCTTGGCCGCGCGCAGGGTGGCCGGGGTGGTGAAGAGGCCGAGCGTGGTGTCGTCCAGTGCCGATGGCATGTCGAGCACACACACGGCCCAACTGGTGTTGGCCACCTTGTGGCCTTCGCCCCGGGCCGCCAGCCAGCCCAGGTAGGCCGCCAGGGTGATGCCGCCGGAGCAGGAGCCCCACATGTTCACGTCCGCGCTGCCGGTTACTTTGCGCGCCACATCCACGGCCTGGTCGAGGCACAGGGCGTAGTCGGACAGGCCCCAATCGCGGTGTTCGCTGGTGGGGTTGCGCCAGCTGATGACGAACAGGTTCACGCCGCTGTCCTGGATCCACTTGATCAGGCTCTTTTCCGGCGCCAGGTCGATGGCGTAGTACTTGTTGATCTGCGGCGGCGACATCACCAATGGCCGCGCGTAGGTGTTCGCGGTGGTCGGTGCGAACTGCAGCAGCTCGAACATCTCGTTGCGGAACACCACCTCACCTTTGGCTGTGGCGATGTTCTCTCCCACCTTGAATGGCGTGCTGTCGACCTGTGCCGGGAGTCCCCGGTTGTTCAGCAGGTCCTGGGTGAACTGTCGAACGCCCTTGGCCAGGCTCATGCCTCCCGTATCGACCAACTTGCGCAGGGCCGCGGGATTGGTCAGGGGCGAATTGCTTGGCGACAGGGCATCGGCCAGCAGCGTCGCGACGAACTGGGCCCGACTTTTCTCCATGGGAGCAAGATCGGTTGATTCGATGAAGCGAGTGAACTCGCTCTGGCCGGCCAGATAGCTTTGCAGCAGGGCACGCAAGAGGAAATTGGATTGCCAGGCCGGATCGGCGAAGCGCTTGTCCCTGGGGTCTGGCGCAATGCCCGACGTACCCCCGACGATGGCGCGCAGCTCCTTCAAGTAACCCCCGAGGTGGTAGCCGGCCTTGAGCGGCGATTTTCCCAGGGCCTTGAGCAGGTAGCTGGTAGAGCTGGCCAGATCGGCTGCGCGCACGCTGACCAGCGGGTTGCCTGCCAGAGTCTGGCTCGCTGCCGTGCCGATCAGTTCGTGCTGCTCGGCGTTCTGCGGGAGGTCGGCGTCCTTGCGGGTGCGGCGGGTTCGGCCTGCTGCGGGAAGTCGCTTGGCGGTTGTTGCGGTCTGGCTCGTTCGAGGGGATTTGCTCATTACGACTCTCGTGTTCCCGGGCAAGGAGCCCTGCTTGCGTTGAAGAGCATCGACTCTAGGCGGCGCGCCGACCGGAAGCCTTGCATCGCACGACAGCGGTTTTTCATTTCATGACAGTGCCTGCGCTGAGCGACAGGGGGTCAGGTGCGGAGCCGTCTCGATCGAGTAACGGAGTTGCGATTACGTTTCTCATTGGTATTGGCGCAACGGGAGCAGGGCGCCGTTTACCCTGTTGAATTTGGGATTTGTAAGTCGATAAGTGCAGGGAGTGTGCATTTGTAAAGTGCATGAATCAGTTGCTAGCCCATTGTCCGGCTAGTTCGGGGGATGGAGGTCGTTTGAGTTTTTTAAATACCGATCGTCCGAAATGGAAGCATCATTTGATTGAGGCTGCTTGTTGGGTTTGTCGATTAAATTTGATCTGGGTCAAATTTTTTGAAGAAATAGTCCGCTATTTGCCGTGTATTTGGATTTGATATTTTTTGTGGGGATAAGCCGGCTTTTCTAAGTGTGGTCTGATTATTATCCGTTCGTCATTTTTTGCAGGGCATTTCGGTCGTTCGGGTTCTGCTGTTTTATAGTGCTGGGTCAGGAATATATCGATCGCTGGTGCGGGCGGCGCTCCTATTGGATCTGGCTTTCTGGCTGACGTCGGAGGGCAGTCTGGTATTGCCCTCAAAAAGCGAGAGGGATCTTTTGTTGGTCGCGGTATCATGTTTCGCGGGTTGGTCTTTAGTTTCGAGTATTGCGTCTCGTTGATGTTTGGTAAGGTTTTGTTCAGGTTCGGATGTTTTCCATTTTTTGATCTTCATCAACGTGTTTATTTGAGTTGAGGTTGAAATGGTTCTGCGAGCAGGTTGGATGCGCGGCTGTGATGACCTGATAATTTTTGTCTGATGTGTCCGCGCCGAATCTTGTTTGTTGGCTTGGTTGTTTCAGGTCGAGTTGATTGTTAATTGAAAGGCGTATGGGGATAGATTGTCGACTAACTAATTAATAAGCAAGTCGGAGGTTTTGATGTCCATTAAAAAATGTTTGCTGGCCCTGGCGATTGGTGGAGTGCTGTCGGCATCCACTGTTCTTATTCCTGACTACATCTCCAGTGATTCCAGCGCTGTCGCGAGTGAGAAAGGTGGGCACGGCGGCAAGGGCGATCACGGTGGAAAAGGCGATCACGGTGGAAAAGGTGATCACGGTGGAAAAGGCGATCACGGTGGAAAAGGCGATCACGGTGGAAAAGGTGATCACGGTGGACGCGGCGATCATGGCGGAAAAGGTGATCACGGTGGACGCGGTGATCATGGCGAAAAAGGCGATCACGGTGGACGCGGTGATCATGGCGGAAAAGGTGGTTATGGCGGTGGGCGTGGGTAGTGACCTCATGGCCTGAAGGCGCTTCCCCAGAACCATGGAGGTGAGGGGAAGCGCTTGCGGGCCAGGATCAGCGCTTGTCAAAGCAAAAGGCCCGAATTCGTTCGGGCCTCGTGCTGCTTATCTTCAGGAAAGGAAACGGCGCGTTCAGCCGCGCCGCGTCAACACCTCGACCGCACCCTGCACCTTGTTGGTGTACCAGATCACCCGGCTCACGCCCCGCGTAATGGCCACATAGGCCAGGCGTAGGCTCTCGTCCTGCATGGCCTGGTCGTAGCTGTTGCGGAAGAAGCCGGAGTAGGCGTACAGCGCATTGCGCAGCGGGTGTTTTTCCGGAAGCATGCAGTCGTCGACGATGATTGCCACCTCGGCCTGCAACCCCTTGGCCCGGTGAATGCTGTAGGCCCTCACTGGCAGCGTCGAATCCAGTTGCGCCTGGATTTGCCGCAGCGGTTCATTGCGCCGGCTCAGCACCAGCACGGCATTGCGGTCGGCACTGGCGCGGCTGGCCACATGGGCGCACTGCGCCTGGATCTCCTTCACCAGTTCCGGCAAGCGCGCCTTGAGGTCGAAGCGGGTCACCAGCTTCACCCCATGGTCGCCCGGTTGCATGGCCTTGAACGCCTTGCTCGCTTTGGTTTGCTTGAAGGCCACGCCGTCCAGCACCGCCTCGCCGTCACGTAGCACTGGCTCGATGGAGCGGTAGTTGGTTTCCAGCATCAGCACGGTGCTTTTCTTCGTCTTGCCCCTGCTGGGGAAGTGTTTGTCGAAGTCCATGAACAGCTCCGGCGAGCTGCCGCGCCAGCCGTAGATGGACTGCCAGTCGTCGCCGATGGCCATCAGGCTGACCGCCTCGCCGCGGCGTGCCAGGCTGCGATGCAAGGCCTGCAGCCACTGGACGATCTGCGGCGAGATGTCCTGGAACTCGTCGATCAGCAAATGGCAGAAGGGCATCAGGGCCTCGCTGGGCACGCTGTCGCCTTTGGCCAGGACTTCACCCAGGCGCTGGAAAGCGGCGTTGAAGGTCATCAGCCCCTGTTCCCTGAGCAGCTCGTCGAAGTACTTCCAGAATTGCACCTGGGCTTCGACGAAGGTGCGCTCACGTGGGGAGCAGGTGAGCTCGCGTGGTTTCAGCTGGTCGAGGCGTATGCCGATGCTCTCCATGAACCCGGCCTGCGCATAGAAGGCTTCGAACAGCGTTAGCGGGGTGAACTCGCCGGCCAGTTTGAAGCCATCCAGCGGTGCCTTGGGAATTCGCGGCGGCTGGCCTTCGGCGGGGGCGGGCAGGGGCGGCAGGTCCAGCAGGCTGTGTACCCGCTCGCGGAAGGTGGCGTCCGCCGTGTAGCACGCCTGATAGGCCTGTTGCAGCAGGCGCTGCTGGGCGGGGCGCAGGCGACCGGCGAGCAGCGGGTTGTCCAGCTCGCCCGCCGTGGCTTCATCCAATTGCTCAAACCAGCGCGGGTTACCCAGCAGCTCCTTGGCCAGGGTGCCCATGGCGGAGTGAAACGTGCGCACGCACTGGCGCGCCTGGGGCGCGTCGAAGGGGAATTGCCAGAAGGCCAGGACCTTGAGCAATTGCTCGCGCAACTGGGCGCAGGAGGCATTGGTAAATGAAATGACGGTCAGCTTCTCCGGTGCCACGCCCATATGGCAAAGCATGAACACCAGCCGCAGTACCAGGGTGGTGGACTTGCCGGAACCCGCGCCGGCGAAGATGCGGGTGAGCGGGGCGCGGCCGAGGATCATCGCCCATTGCTCGTCGGAGGGCGCGCTCACCACGCCGGCGGCCACCGCCTGGGCAACCCGTGCGCGCATGGCCTCTGCCTGCGCATCCGTCACCTTCATTCTGGCGCCGCTGTAGATACCGTCGTCATTGGCTGGGCGCGGTTTGGCGGGGCCGTCGCCAGCGGCAGTCTTGCGGGTGCCACCGGCCTTGGCTTTAGCGGCGGTGGCGGGTTTCTTGGCCCGGGGTTTGGGTTTTCTGAGCTGGGCGGCCGCTTCGTTCTCGGCGCGCAGGTATTCAGTGGTTCGTGGGAAGTAACGCGCCAAGGCCCCCGACAGCAGCGACTTGTAGCGTTTCACAGCAGACAGCATGGGTTGATCCCTGTAACCACGACAAAGCGCGGAATCATAAGCGCTTTTGCGCGAAGACTGGATGATGGCGGATTGGTGTCAGCCAGGCCGGGGCGGCAGGGACTCTTGCACAGGGGACGGCTCGTCCCTGTCAAATTCGCTCACCCAGGTTGATGCCTTTCGACATTGCCGTCACCGGCCCCCGGCGCGACCATCCCGGCACTCCAACAAAAACAACCTGGGAGGCCATCCGATGCGCGATTACTTCACCGCTGCCCGCGAATTCGATTACGCCAGCGCCGCTTCCACCGCTCTGGCCGGGGAGCTCGACGCGCTCAACGCCTGTGTCGAATGCTGCGATCGCCATGCCGATTCGGGGCGCGTCGCCCTGGTCTGGGAGGGGCGCAACGGTGAACGGGCCACCTGGACCTTTGCCCAGCTCAAGGAAGCCGCCGCGCGCTTCGCTAATTGCCTGCAGGCCCGTGGCGTGCGCCCCGGGGACTGCGTTTCGGGCTTGTTGCCGCGTACCCCGGAGCTCCTGATCACCATTCTCGGTACCTGGCGTGCCGGTGCCGTCTACCAGCCCCTTTTCACCGCCTTCGGGCCCAAGGCCATCGAGCACCGCGTCCAGGGTGCCGGCTCGAAGCTGGTGGTGACTGACCTGACCAACCGTTCCAAGCTGGACGAGGTAGAGGGTGCACCGCTGGTATTGACCGTCGGCGAGGACTTCTGGCGCGAGCTGGAGCGTCAGCCGGACAGCTTCGAGCCGGTACTGCGCAAGGCGTCCGATCCCTTCCTGCTGATGTTCACCTCGGGCACCACCGGCCTGGCAAAGCCGCTGTCCGTGCCGCTCAAGGCCATCGTCGCCTTCGTCAGCTACATGCGTGACGCGGTGGACCTGCGGCCTGAGGATCGATTCTGGAACCTTGCCGATCCGGGCTGGGCCTACGGCCTCTACTATGCGGTGACCGGTCCGCTCGCCATGGGCCATGCCACCACCTTCTACGAAGGCGGGTTCACCGTTGAAAGCACCTGCCGCATCATCCGCGAGTACGGCATCACCAACCTGGCCGGCTCGCCTACCGCCTACCGCCTGCTGCTGGCTGCACGCGACGAGGTAGAGGGCGCCATCAAGGGCAGCCTGCGCGCCGTCAGCAGTGCCGGCGAGCCCCTCACGCCAGAGGTGATCCGCTGGTTCGCCGAAGGCCTGGGTTGCACCATCCATGACCACTATGGGCAGACCGAACTGGGCATGGTGCTGTGCAACCACCATGCGCTGGAGCACCCGGTGCGCCTGGGGGCAGCCGGCTTCGCCATGCCCGGTCACCGCGTGGTGGTGCTGGACGAGCAGCACCGCGAGCTGCCCTGCGGCCAGCCCGGCATCCTCGCCCTGGACATGCCGCGCTCGCCGCTGTTCTGGTTCCCCGGCTATCAGGGCATGGCCACCAAGGCGTTCGTCGGTGACTACTATCTGAGTGGTGACACCGTGGAGCTGAACGAGGACGGCAGCATCAGCTTCGTCGGCCGTTCCGACGACGTGATCACCACGTCCGGCTATCGGGTCGGCCCCTTCGATGTGGAGAGCGCGTTGATCGAGCATCCGGCGGTGATCGAAGCTGCGGTGATCGGCAAGCCCGACCCGGAGCGCACCGAACTGGTCAAGGCCTTCGTCGTGCTGCACGCCGGCCACGCTGCCGACGCCGCCCTGGCCGAGGCGCTGCAGCAATACGTGCGCAAGCGCCTGTCCGCCCATTCCTATCCGCGCGAAATCGAATTCGTCGCGGAATTGCCCAAGACCCCGAGCGGCAAGATCCAGCGCTTCCTCCTGCGAAACCAGGAGATCGCCAAGGCCCAAGCGGCCGCCGCTCACTGATCCGAAGGAGTCGTAAACGTGCGTATCGAGAATTCCGTTTTCCTGGTCACCGGCGGCAGCTCCGGCCTCGGCCTGGCTACCGCCCGCGAGCTGGTGGGGCAGGGCGGCAAGGTGATGCTGGTGGACATCAACGCCGATGCCGGCGCCGCCCGTGCCGAACAGCTGGGCACCAATGCCCGCTTCGTCAAGGCGGACATTACCCGTGAAGAGGACGCCCGCGCGGCCGTGACTGCCGCCGTCGAGGCCTTTGGTGGCCTGCACGGGCTGGTCAATTGCGCCGGCGTCGCCCCGGCCGAGAAGGTCATCGGCCGCAACGGCGCGCATGCCCTGGACAGTTTCGCCCGGACGATCAGCATCAATCTGGTGGGCAGCTTCAACATGCTGCGCCTGGCCGCAGAAGCCATGGCCCAGGGCGAGCCGAATCAGGAAGGTGAGCGCGGCGTGATCATCAACACCGCCTCGGTCGCGGCCTTTGACGGGCAGATCGGCCAGGCGGCCTATTCCGCGTCGAAGAGCGGCGTGGTCGGCATGACCCTGCCGATCGCCCGCGAACTGGCGCGCCACGGCATCCGCGTGATGTGCATCGCGCCCGGTATCTTCGAAACCCCGATGATGGCCGGCATGCCCCAGGAAGTGCGGGATTCCCTCGGCGCAGCAGTGCCGTTCCCGCCGCGCCTGGGTCGCCCTTCCGAGTACGCCGCGCTGGTCCGCCATATCGTCGAGAACACCATGCTCAACGGTGAAGTCATTCGCCTCGACGGCGCCATTCGCATGGCTGCCAAGTAAGGAGAACAACGCCATGACCCAGAAAACCGATCCGATCGTTATCGTCAGTGCCGTGCGCACGCCCATGGGCGGCTTCCTCGGCGACTTCAAGGACATGACTGCTGCGCAACTGGGCGCTGCCGCCAACCGCGCTGCGCTGGAACGCGCCGGCTTGCAAGGTGACGCCGTGGACGAAGTCATCATGGGCTGTGTGCTGCAGGCCGGCCAGGGCCAGGCCCCGGCGCGCCAGTCCGCACTGGGCGCGGGGCTGCCGCAGGGCGTGGTCTGCTCCACGGTGAACAAAATGTGCGGATCGGGCATGAAGTCCGTGATGCTGGCCCATGACCTGCTGCTCGCCGGCAGCGCCGACGTGGTGCTGGCCGGTGGCATGGAGAGCATGTCCAACGCGCCGTACCTGCTGGAGCGTGCGCGCAGCGGCTACCGCATGGGGCACGGCAAGGTGCTGGACCACATGTTCCTCGATGGCCTGGAAGACGCCTACGACAAGGGCCGCCTGATGGGCACCTTCGCCGAGGACTGCGCCCAGGCTTACGGCTTCACCCGCGAACAGCAGGATGCCTTTGCCATCACCTCGCTGACCCGCGCCCAGAAGGCCATGGCCGACGGCCGCTTCACTGCCGAGATCGTGCCGGTGCAAGCCACGTCTGGCCGCGAACGGGTGACCATCAGCCAGGACGAACAACCGCCCAAGGCGCGCCTGGACAAGATCCCCACCCTGAAGCCGGCTTTCCGCGAGGGCGGCACCGTCACCGCAGCCAACGCCAGCTCCATTTCCGATGGCGCCGCGTCGCTGCTGCTCATGCGCCTGTCCGAGGCGGAAAAGCGCGGCCTTATCCCGCTGGCGCGTATCGCTGGGCATGCCTCCTTTGCCCATGCGCCGAACCTCTTCACCACGGCGCCGGTGGGCTCCATCCAGCGCCTTCTGGCCCGCACTGGCTGGGGCCTGAATGAGGTGGACCTGTTCGAGTTGAATGAAGCCTTTGCCGTGGTGCCCATGGTCGCCATGCGTGACCTGGACATCCCTCACGACAAGCTCAACGTCCACGGCGGCGCTTGCGCCCTGGGCCACCCCATCGGCGCATCCGGCGCCCGGGTGCTGGTGACCCTGCTCAACGCCCTGACCCAGTACGACCTGAAGCGTGGCGTGGCGTCGCTGTGCATCGGTGGTGGTGAGGCGACTGCTGTCGCCATTGAGCGCATGAGCTGAGGAAAGCGCAATGATCCCGAATGAAGACGAAATCCAGATCCGCGACATGGCCCGGCAGTTCGCCCAGGAGCGGCTGAAACCCTTCGCAGCCGACTGGGATCGCGAGCACCGCTTCCCTGCCGAGGCCATCCGTGAAATGGCCCAGTTGGGCTTTCTCGGCATGCTGGTGCCGGAGGAGTGGGGCGGCGCGGCCACCGGCCACCTGGCCTACGCCATGGCGCTTGAGGAAATCGCCGCTGGCGACGGTGCCTGCTCCACCATCATGAGCGTGCACAACTCGGTGGGCTGCATGCCCATCCTCAAGTACGGCAGCCAGGAGCAGAAGGAACGCTTCCTGCGCCCCCTGGCCACGGGCGAGATGATCGGCGCCTTCGCCCTCACCGAGCCGCAGGCGGGTTCCGATGCCAGCGACCTGCGCACCCGTGCGCGCCGTGACGGCGACCACTATGTGCTGAACGGCGCCAAGCAGTTCATTACGTCGGGCAGCCATGCGGGGATGGTGGTCGTCTTCGCCGTGACCGATCCCCAGGCCGGCAAGAAGGGCATCAGCGCCTTTATCGTGCCCACCGACACGCCCGGTTATCAGGTCGTTCGGGTCGAGGAAAAACTCGGCCAGCACGCGTCGGACACCTGCCAGATCCAACTGGATGAGGTGCGCATTCCGGCGTCCCTGCGCCTGGGCGAAGAGGGTGAGGGCTACCGCATCGCCCTGTCCAACCTGGAGGGTGGGCGCATCGGCATTGCCGCGCAGTCCGTCGGCATGGCCCGCGCGGCCTTCGAGGCGGCGCGGGATTACGCCCATGAGCGCAAGACCTTCGGCAAAGCGATCATCGAGCACCAGGCGGTGGCCTTCCGCCTGGCTGACATGGCTACCCGGATCGCTGTCGCGCGGCAGATGGTGCACCACGCCGCCAGCCTTCGCGAAGCCGGCATGCCCTGCCTGACCGAAGCCTCCATGGCCAAGCTGTTCGCCTCGGAAATGGCCGAGAAGGTGTGTTCGGCTGCCATTCAGACCCTGGGCGGTTACGGCTACCTGAAGGACTTCCCGGTGGAGCGGATCTACCGCGACGTGCGCGTGTGCCAGATATACGAGGGCACCTCCGACGTGCAACGCATGGTGATCGCCCGCAGCCTCTGATTCTCCGGGGCTGCTTGCGCAGCCCTTGGCGAATGAGTTCGCTATGTCTGCGTGAGCTGTTGCGAGCGATTTACCCTCTGACCAAGAGCCTTGTAGGAGCTGGCTTGCCAGCGAAACGCCGCCATTCGCTGGCAAGCCAGCTCCTACGGGCAGTGCAGCTGCCTACAACACGTCATGCAGACATAGCCAAATCATTCGCCAACCAGGCCGCAGGCCTGGCCTACAAACATCTCCAGGAAATCAATATGACCTACCAGACCCTGCTGGTGGAGCAGGCCGGCGCTGTCGGCTTGGTCACCCTCAATCGCCCCGAGGCGCTAAACGCCATCAACACCCAACTCATCGACGAACTGAACCAGGTGCTCGACGGTTTTGAACGTGATGCCGCCATTGGCTGCGTGCTTATCGCCGGTTCCGCCAAGGCCTTCGCGGCAGGCGCCGATGTGAAGGAAATGGCCGGTCTGTGCTTTCCCGGCACTTACCTCGACGACTTCCTCGGCCGCTGGGATCGCGTGGCCCAACGGCGCAAGCCGATCATTGCCGCCGTGGCTGGCCACGCGCTGGGTGGCGGATTCGAACTGGCGCTGATGTGCGATTTCATTATCGCCGCAGACACCGCGCGATTCGGATTGCCGGAAGTAAAACTGGGCGTTATTCCGGGCGCCGGCGGCATTCAGCGCCTGACACGCCTGGTGGGCCGTGCCAAGGCCATGGAAATGCTCCTGAGCGGCCGCAGCATGGACGCCACCGAGGCTGAACGCTGTGGCGTAGTGGCGCGGGTGGTGCCAGCGGCTGAATTGCTGGAAGAGGCGATGGACAGCGCCAACCGCATCGCCGCGCAATCGCGCACCGCGGTGATGATGCTCAAAGAGTGCGTCAACCGCGTGGACGAAGGCTCGCTGGCGGAGGGGCTGCGTTTCGAGCGGCGGCTGTTCCAGGCGGTGTTCGCCACGCCGGACCAGAAGGAAGGCATGGGCGCCTTCATCGAGAAGCGCAAGCCGGAGTTCGGGCGGTAGCTCCAGGCGAATTACTGCTCTTGTAGGGGCGAATTCCTTTGTAGGGGCGAATGAATTCGCCCCTACAAAGAGCGATCAAGCCCGCTCTTTCTGCTCCTGCGTCGTCACCTGCTGGCAGATTTCGATGATCTGCTCGCGCATCCAGCGGTTGGCCGGGTCCTGGTCGGTGCTTTCGTGCCAGTAGAGGTGGGTTTCCAGGGACGGCACGTCATGCACCGGGAGGTCCACATAGTGCAGGTCCTGGCGGCGGGCGAAGCGCTCGGGGACGGTGATGGCCAGGTCAGTGCCGTGCAGCACGGTGGAGGCCATCAGGTAATGCTGCGAGCGCAGGACAACCTTGCGCTGGATACCCATCTTGCCGAGGGACAGGTCGATATAGCCAAGGCCGCTGCGGCGGCTGGAAATGTGGATGTGCGACAGCGACAGGTACTCCTCCAGGCTGATCTTCTCCTTGGCCAGCGGGTGACCGCGGCGCATGGCGCAGACGTAGCGGTCCTCCATCAGCTTGACGTGGCGCACCTGCGGGTCGGTGTTGAGCGGGGCGTCCACGGCGAAGTCCAGGCGGCCGGCGGCCAGTTCCTTGGTTGTTTCGCGGCGCTTGGCCAGGAAGCTCTCGATCTGCACGGTTGGCGCCAGGCGGCGCAGGCGCTGGAACAGCGGCGGCAGAATCACCGTTTCGGTGAGGTCGGTCATGCTGATGCGGTAGGTCTTGTTCGCCTGGGCCGGGTTGAAGGTGCGGCTTTCCTGCACCGAGACCCGCAGCAACTGCAGGGCGTTGCGCACTGGGCCGATGATGTTCTGCGCCATGGGCGTGGGCACCATGCCTTGGGCGGTGCGCACGAAAAGGGGGTCGTTGAAGGTTTCCCGCAGACGGGCGAGGGCGTTGGAGACGGCGGGCTGGGTGATGCCGACGATCTGGCCGGCGCGGGTCAGGTTGGCCTCGGTGTAGATGGCGTCGAAGACGATGAAGAGGTTGAGGTCTACCTTGTTCAGATTCATGCCGGGCGTGCTCCTCGAAGTTGTTTTTATCAGCGGATCATATATCGGTGATGAATGTTCATAGATGCCGAAAATAGACTAGGGAAATCTTACGCCCTGTTCTAGCATCCTTACCAGACCTCACCAAACAGCCCGTAAAAGGTAGCCCCGCATGGATTTCGCCTATTCCCCGAAGGTCCAGGAACTGCGTGAACGCGTCACCGCATTCATGGACGCCTATGTCTATCCGGCCGAGCCGGTATTCGAGCAACAGGTCGCCGAGGGCGACCGCTGGCAGCCCACCGCGATCATGGAAGAGCTGAAAGCCAAGGCGAAGGCGGAAGGGCTGTGGAACCTGTTCCTGCCGGAATCCGAGTACGGCGCTGGCCTCACCAACATGGAATACGCGCCCTTGGCCGAGATCATGGGCCGCTCCCTGCTGGGCCCGGAGCCGTTCAACTGCTCCGCGCCGGATACCGGCAACATGGAAGTGCTGGTGCGCTACGCCAATGAAGAACAGAAGCGTCAGTGGCTGGAGCCATTGCTACGCGGCGAGATCCGTTCGGCGTTTGCCATGACTGAGCCGGGCGTAGCTTCGTCCGATGCCACCAACATGGAAGCCCGCGCCGTGCGCCAGGGTGATGAGTGGGTCATCAACGGCCGCAAGTGGTGGACGTCGGGCGCTTGCGATCCGCGCTGCAAGATCCTCATCTTCATGGGTTTGTCCAACCCGGATGCGCCGCGCCACCAGCAGCACTCGATGATCCTGGTTCCCATGGACACCCCCGGCGTGAAGGTCCTGCGTCCGCTGCCGGTGTTCGGTTACGACGACGCCCCCCACGGCCATGCCGAGGTGCTCTTCGAAGATGTGCGCGTGCCCTACGAGAACGTGCTGCTGGGCGAGGGTCGCGGCTTCGAGATCGCCCAGGGTCGTCTCGGCCCGGGCCGCATCCACCACTGCATGCGCTCCATCGGCATGGCCGAACGCGCTCTGGAACTGATGTGCAAACGCGCCGTCAGCCGCACTGCCTTCGGTCGCCCGCTGGCGCGTCTGGGTGGCAACATCGACAAGATCGCCGACTCGCGGATGGAAATCGACATGGCCCGCCTGCTGACCCTGAAGGCGGCTTACATGATGGACACCGTGGGTAACAAGGTAGCCAAGAGCGAAATCGCGCAGATCAAGGTCGTGGCGCCTAACGTCGCCCTGCGCGTGATCGACCGCGCCATCCAGATCCACGGCGGTGCCGGAGTCTCCAACGACTTCCCGCTGGCCTACATGTACGCCATGCAGCGCACCCTGCGCCTGGCCGACGGCCCGGATGAAGTGCACCGCGCGGCTATCGGCAAGTATGAAGTCGGCAAGTACGTACCCAAGGAAATGCTGCGCAGCGGTCAGTGATCGCCCGCAACGAAGAAGGCCCGCATTGCGCGGGCCTTTTTCTTTTTCAAGGGCTTGGGTACGAGCTGTCATAGGGGGATGTCGCTTTTAACCTCCGCCATTGACGTGGACGGACCCTCCACCGGTGAACATGAAAAGCGATGTCCACCTTAGTAAGTGGCACCTATTCCTTCTTGGGATCATCACCCTCGCGCAGCCAACCCATCCGCAGGTGCAACTGCGCCGCAAAGGTGCGCGCGGCCAGTTCCTCCTGAAAAGTCAGGCCACGTTGCCCCAGGCGTACCCGCCAGTAGGTACGCCCGCCTTTCTCGAAGGGCTCGATACGCACTTCATCCATGTTTCTCCAGGTCTCCCGTGCTCTGGGCCGGGCGGTCGCGGGTTTTCAACAGGGACAGGAGCACGCCGCCGGCAAGGAGGCCGAAGGTTACGCCAAGGGACAGCAGCGGGGGAATCTTGCCGATGAAACCGTGCAGGAAAATCTTGCCGCCGATGAAGATCAGCACCAGCGCCAGGGCGTACTTCAGGTAGACGAAACGGTGCATCAGGGCCGCCAGGGCGAAGTACAGGGCGCGCAAGCCGAGGATGGCGAAGATGTTCGAGGTGTACACGATGAACGGGTCCTGGGTGATGGCGAAGATCGCCGGGACGCTGTCCACCGCAAACACCAGGTCTGCCAGCTCGATCAGCACCAGGGCCAGGAACAACGGTGTGGCGTAGAGCAGGGCCTTGCTGTCTCCGGCCCGCTTCAGGCGTACGAAGAAGTGCGAGCCATGCAGGTCGTCGGTCACGCGGATGTGGCGGCGGACGAATTTCAGCACCGGGTTGTTGGCGAGGTCCGGGTGGGTCTCTTGTCTGGTGAACAGCATCTTCACGCCGGTAAACAGCAGGAAGGCGCCGAACACGTAGAGGATCCAGTCGAACTCCTTCACCAGGGCGCTACCCAGGCCAATCATGATGGCGCGCAGCACCACCACGCCGAGGATGCCCCAGAACAGCACGCGGTGCTGGTAGCGGCGGGGGATGGCGAAGAAACCGAAGATCATCGCCATGACGAAGACGTTGTCCATGGACAGCGACTGTTCGACCAAAAAGCCGGTGTAGAACTCCAGCGCACTCTGCGCACCCAGCTCGAACCAGACCCAGACACCGAACAGCACGCCGACGCTGAAGTAGCCGCCGTAGAGCAGCAGGCTTTCGCGCATCTCGATTTCGTGTTGGTCGCGGTGAAGCACCCCGAGGTCGAAGACCAGCAAGGCAAGGACTATTCCGAGGAAGACGAGCCACAACCAGGTGGCGGTGCCGAGGAAGTCGGCGGTGAGAAATGCATGTAGAGCTGCCATGAGCCCCTCCTTCTGTCGTAGTTGAAGAAGTGACTCCGACATGGCGGCTGGCAAGCCGTCAGAGGGGCCCGGCGTCACGAGGAGAAGCGTACCGCCCGTCGGGGAGGGGAGAAATGGGGGCGCTGTAACAAATCTTTGCCCATTCAGGCGTAGGAAATCTCCGAACACGTTTGAGAATGATAGGTAGTAACAATTGTAAGGTATTCGTATTGGATGCTAATTTTGGCACCCGCCGCCAGGTGCGTTCCTGCCTGCACGGCCGCCAGCCGCCTCTCGTGCGCGCCGAAGAGAAAAAGAAGAAAGCCGTTGGTTAGCCGGCCAACAAGCAGACAAACCATTCAAGGGGTTTGAGAGTGCAACAGCAAAATGCGTTCAACGCGGCGAATACGGCTGGGGATGCCGTTGCCGCATGGCTCAAGCGTCATCCGTTGTCCTTGGCGATTCTGGGGGTGACCCTGGCGCTGCAGGTCGGTGGGGCGCTGGCCGAGGAGCAGAACGGCAATGGATCGCTGGAACTGGTGGCGACGTCCATCACCGACAACCGTCTGGGTGAAACCACTGAAGGTACGGGTTCCTACACCACCGGTTCGACACGCACCGCCACCAAGCTGTCGTTGTCGCCTCGCGAGACCCCGCAATCGGTCAGCGTCATCACTCGTCAGCAGATGGATGACCAGGGCCTGACCAGTATCGGTGATGTGCTTTCGAAAACACCGGGTATCACCGTCAACAAGCTGGATAGCAGCCGCGCCAGCTTCCCGCGCAACTACATGCTGACCACCCGCTTCGACTTCTGATGCGGCAAGGCCCCGCTCCCAGCGCGGGAGAGGGGCCTCGAATGGTGGACCGGTGGAGCGTGGTCCACCCTACCGCTGCGGTCTTCCTGACTCGATCAATACACCCAGACTTCCACCCGACGGTTGCGAATCCGCCCTTCCTCGGCCGTGTTGGCCGCCACCGGCAACTCGTCTCCGAGCCCGGTCACGTCCCGCAGGCTCACGCCACCCTTGGCCAGCTCCCGGCGCACCGCCATGGCCCGCAGCTTGGACAGCAGTTCGGCACGTTGCGGGTCAGCCTTGGGATCGCCAAAGCCCACCAGTACCGCCTTCTGTTCCAGCTTGTTGGACTGCTTCAGGTAATCCAGCACCCGCTGCACGTCTCGCAGGGCCTTGTTGTCGAGGTTGGCGCTGCCTTCCTGGAAACGGAAGTTCACCGACAAGCGCTGGGCATGGGTGGCCAGGTCGCGGTAACGCTCGGGCATATCCTGCTGCGCCTGGACCTTGATTGCCTGGACCTGCTGGGCCACGAAACCGGTCTGGTCGACGATCGCCTGGCCGCGCGGGCTCTGGGCGAAATGCACCAGTGCCTGGGCCCAGCGATTCTGCTCACCCGGTTTGATATAGATGAACAACCGACGCGACAGCGGATAGTCCTCGGTGGCGATCAGCTCCGTGCTGGGCGGCATCGCCTGGGAGTCGCCGTCGGCAATCGCCAGCGCGCGGGCCTCATTGATCGAGGCCAGGCCGACGAAGCCAATGCCCTGGGGATCGCCACTGACAGCGGCAGACAGCTTGTCATTGGATTCGAAGCGCTGGGCGCTGCCGGACAGGCTCTTGCCCTGGCGGGCCAGTACCAGTTCCTTGAAGGTGTCGTAGGTGCCGGACTGGTCATCTCGGGCGTAGAGGTGGATGGCACCGCCCTTGCCGCCGAGTTCTTCCCAGGTCTTCGTTTCGCCAGCGAACACGGCGGCCAGTTGGGCGGTGGTGAGGGCGCGCAACGGGTTGTCCGGGTGCAGGATGATGGCGAGGCCGTCGATGGCGATCACCTGTTCGGCGTAATGGCTGCGCAGGTCACCGAAGGCGGACAGGTCCTTGGCTTCGGCGTCCTTGATCGGGCGCGAAGACGCGGCCAGGTCAGCGCTGCCCTCCTTGAGTGCGGTGAAGCCGGTGGACGAGCCATGGGCGGCCAGCTCCACGCGGATTTCCTTGCCCTGGGCATCATGGCCGAGGATGTGCACTTCGTTCTCCCGATCCCCTGGCGTCTGGTGAATCGCACGCATCCCTTCTTCTTCCAGCATCCCCTTGATCAGCGCCGGCCCCAACTTGGCGCCGATGGTGTTGGAGCCCTGGATACGCAGGACGGTCTCGGGCTGGGCGGCGAACACCGACCAGGGAAAGGCATAGCAGACGAAACCGAGCAGCAACATGCTGAGGGCACGGCCCCACAGGTCCTTGTCGCTGGCGGTCATGGCGCGCGGCATGGGCAGACACCTTGTTTCTAGGGAGTGGAAGGAGCCGCGAGATTAAGTCAGCCGGGTGACGGAGATATGACAGGAAGGCTCTGGCATGGGGCTTTGCTGTATTCGGCGAAATTTCGCCTGAAGCGGCGTGGTCGCTCCTACAGCTCAATAAGCCCAGTCCTGCTAGCCGGAAAAATGCAAAGGGGTAGGGTAGCCCGCTGCTTGAAATGTCCCGCGGGGGTGTTTCAAGCCGGCGCTGACGCGCATCCCCTAATTGATCGAGGAGTGTTGTGATGAGTGGTTGGTTCGAGCTGCGCAAGAATACGGGTGGCACCTGGCGCCTGCGTTTGAAGGCAGCCGATGCGCAGACCCTGCTGGATACCGGGGTCTATGAGGACCGTGGCGTCGCGGAGGCGGCCATGGCCCTGTTCCGCGAGAACTGCGTGCATGAGGAGCGCTTCGTACGGCGCATTGATTCCAGCGGCAAGAACTACTTCAAGCTGCGCGCGGCCAACAAGGACATCATCGCCCGGAGCCACCTCTACGACTCCGAGCACGCGCTGCAACGTGCCATCGAGACCATCATGCGAGTGGGTGCTACCCAGATGGTGAAAGAGGCCTGAACGAACAGGCGATGAAAGAAGAAAGGCCCATCAATGATCGATGGGCCTTTTTCGTGCTTGTGGCTGAGCGGTGCGAGGCCCAAAGAACAGCCCGCACCAACCTACGGCACCGGCGGCGTCCTGCGGGTTCGCTGACTCGAATCATCAGAGGCAGAGCCGATGAGCCCGAACCGAGATTAACGACAGCACTCAACGGATGGAGCGGCGAAGCTGTTCGATGATCCGGCGAGCGCGGTTGGCGCCTGCGTCGACATGAATGTCGATCATGGGAAGCGCGCCGAAGCGACACATGTTCCGGTACTGCGCCTCGATCACGACCTTGTCTTCGTCAAACGTCAGCATGGTTTGCTCGACGACTTTGGCCTTGACTGTCTCCGGATCGCTTTTCGGATTAGTGGCAATGGTCCAGAAGTAGTGGCTGGTGGTTTCGGTTTCCGGCGTCACGCCGTGGAAGCCGCGCATGTGGAAACCGCCCCGATCCGGGTCATCCAGAGCCTCCGTATTCACATCCACCGCACCGGTCCAGATGCGCAGGTGGCTGATATGGAATTCAATCTCCTGCCACCGATCCACATTGCCCTTGAAGGGATAGGCCGCGTTATAGGTGGGGGGCGGAACGGAGTCCGGCATGTGGCGAACCACGCGGACCATTTCCCCGTTGTCTTCCACCTTCATCTGCGCATTCATGTGAATGCTGGCATTGCCACCGATTGTGCGCAGATGGACATAGCCCAAGTGGCTGAGGTCCATCAGGTTGTCATGGATGAGCTGGTAGGGGGCGTCGTAGTGGTAGACGTCGCCGTCGAACAGGTACTTGCCGCTGCTGTGAACGTCATAGACCGGAGGTTCGCACGTGGGCTCCGGATGAGTCTCGCTGCCGAACCAGATCCACACGATCTGGTCCTGCTCGTGAACGTGGTAAGCCGGTACCCTGGCCTTGCTGGGAATCTTTTCCTGGCCGGGAATCTCAAGGCACTCGCCTTCGCTGTTGAACAGCAGCCCGTGATAGCCGCAACGTACGCCGCGCTCTTCCAGGGTGCCGTTGGACAAGGGCAATGCCCGATGGCAGCAACGGTCCTCCAACGCTGCGACCGTGCCATCGGCGGTGCGGAATAGCACCACCGGCCTATTCAGCAGGGTCCGGCCAAGCGGCTGGTCCTTCAGTTCCCATCCCAGAGCCGCCACGTACCACTGATCCATCGGGAAACAGGGGATAGATGGGGGCGCAATCTCATAGGCGAGAGGGTCAGTATTGGATGCACTCATGGTGGCCTCCGGGGGGCACGGTTGTTGTTTTTGAGGGGAGACAGAGTTCGAAGCTGCAAATACCTTCTGCTTCATGGTTTCTCGGCTCACGCGAGCCTGGAGCATGACTCAGCCCTCCACACTGAAGTGGCGTTTGAAAGAAGACGTTGAAGACCCGGGGTGGGTAGTGGCTCAGTCCGAGGCTGAGACGGGGAGGGCAAGGGTGCGGAAGTGTAGAGAGGGGTACGCGTAATCCAGGTGGTTCATGACGAGGGCCTGATAATTATTTTTGTGAGGTTCTACGGCGGCATATCATGCGGACACCTGCCCGCGCCGTTTCGTTGAAGGTAATCCTCGGAGTAATTGGTTGCGGCGTCAACCAATTTCATCATGCACCTCGTCAGTAAGGCGCTTTGTTCATGCACACCGAATCTCAACTGAACCTTGCCCGCTATGTTCCCGGGCTGATCACCTTCCTCGCCAACAAGCTCGCAACCGGGGCCTCGCAGTGCTATCGCAAGCACTTCGGGGTTGGTGTCGTGGAGTGGCGAATGTTGTCCATGCTTGCTGTCGAGAACGGCATCACGGCCAACCGCATCTGCCAGGTGATTGGGTTGGACAAGAGCGCAGTCAGCCGATCGCTTCAAGTGCTGGAGGCAGCGGGGCATGTCAGCAGTCAGGTGGACCCGCAGGACGCTCGGCGCAATACCGTGAGCCTTACCGCGAGTGGGCGGGAACTGCACGATCGAGTACTGAAAGTCGCGCTTGAACGAGAGCGCCGATTACTGAGCGGATTGTCAGCCGAGGAAGTGGACACGCTCATCGAGCTGCTGGGACGCCTGCATACTCAAGTTGGCAACGTGAACGACTACGACCCTGGCACCGACTGACTTCACAAGGCACGCCCGCTGCCGAATACCAGGCACGCCTGAGGGTGTTACAACGAAATACCCTGGCTTCCCCCCTTCCTTTCCAACGCCGCGCCTAAGGCCCCAGGTGGAGGTTCGAACCTCCGCCTGGGGCCTTGTGCCGTGTCTTTCCTGCGTCCCTCAGGTATCGCGATTGCCGATAGGTCGCATCCCAACAAGCGATTAGTCAGAGCCAGCCCCTCACGTCAACCTTTGCCCGTCGCCCGGTCAATCCCGCCTGGCGATGCCACTCCGGCATTTCTGGCCCTACCGGCCCGGTCTGCCTTGATCCGGCCGGTCGTGGCTCACGAGAAGTTCGCCAACAAGAACAATAAGAGGGTTCGTTCGATGGCTATTCGCAATATCGCCGCTGCGCGGCGTGCGCCCTTCACCCTGACGCTCGCCGCGGCCCTGGTGTATGGCCTTCCCTCCGCCCAAGCGTTCGAGATTCAGACTGGAAACCCCGACCTGAGTCTGCGCTGGGACAACACGCTCAAGTACAGCGCCGCCTGGCGTCTGAAGGACCAGAGCAGCAAGCTTACAGAAGGGCAGGTCGCCCGCAATCAGGACGACGGTGATCGCGCCTTCGACAAGGGGCTGATCTCCAACCGGCTCGACATCCTCTCCGAACTGGACATCGGTTACCGCGACTTCGGTGCTCGCGTCAGTGGTGCCGGCTGGTTTGACACCGAGTACCAGAAGGACAACGACAACGACGACCCCGCCCGCGCCAACCAGCGTTCGGTGGCCTACGACGAGTTCACCGACGACACCCGCCACCTGCACGGTGGGGATGCCGAGGTGCTCGATGCCTTCGTCTACTGGAACGGCGCCCTGGCCGACAAGACCACTTCCGTGCGCTTGGGGCGTCATGGCCTGATCTGGGGCGAAAGCCTGTTCTTCGGCGCCAACGGCATTGCCGGCGGCATGGCGCCGGTGGACGTGGTCAAGGCGGTATCGGTGCCCAACACCCAGTTCAAGGAGATCACCCGCCCGGTCAACCAGCTCTCCACCACCTTCCAGATGACCGACGACCTGTCCCTTGGCGCGTTCTACCAGTTCGAATGGGAAGAAACCCGTCTGCCCGGTGCCGGCAGTTACTTTTCGGTCAGCGACACCATTGGCGAGGGCAACGAGCGACTGATCGTGGGCGCACCGTTCCCGACCTTCCTGGGGGGTAACCCGTCCAGTCCGGCGGCCTTCTTCCACGGCAACGACAAGGAAGCCAAGAGCTCGGGGCAGGGCGGCCTGCAGCTGCGCTACACCGCCGACACCACCGAGTACGGCCTTTACGCCATCCAGTACCACGACAAGTCGCCGAAGCTGTACCTCAAGCCCAGCGCCACCGGCCCGAACTTCGCCACCGGCCAGATCGGCGAGTACTACTGGGTCTACCCGGAAAACATCCGCGCCCTGGGCGCGAGCTTCGCCACCACGGTGGAAGAGTTCAGCTTCGCCGGTGAAGCCTCCCTGCGCTGGAACATGCCGCTGGTTTCCAATGGTCAGACCGTGTTGCCCGGCGTGGTTGCCGACAACGATGACGATCCGCTCTACGCCGTGGGGCGCACCGCGCACGTCAACCTGAACATGCTGGCTTCCCTCGGCCCGTCGTTCATCTACAACGAGGCCAGCCTCGTGGGCGAGATCGCATGGAACCGGCTGCTCAGTGTGACCAAGAACCGCGCTGCACTGGACCCGGGGACCACCGACGATGGCGTGGGCATCAAGCTGGTCTACAGCCCGACCTATCGCCAGGTGTTCCCCGGCATCGACCTCAGCGTGCCGCTGGGCATCAGTTACTTCCCCATGGGCAAGTCGGCGGTGATCAGCAGCTTCGGGCCTGACAACGGCGGCGACTTCAACATCGGCGTCAGCGCCACCTACCTCGACCGGGTGACCTTCGGCCTCACCTACACCCACTACTACGGGCCGGAAGACACCAACCTCGACGCGCTCAACCATTTCACCTTCAAGCAGTCGCTGAAGGACCGGGATTACCTGGCCTTCTCCGTGAAAACCACCTTCTGAGGGACTTGCGCATGACCATTCCGTTCACTCTCAAGACCTTCTGCCTGGTGCTGGTCGGCGCCGCCGTCCTGAGCCTGCAACCGGCGCTCGCCAGCAGCGTCGCCGACCTCGGCAAAAGCCTGACCCCGCTGGGCGCCGAACGCGCCGGCAACGCCGACGGCAGCATCCCGGCCTGGGACGGCGGCTACACCCGGGTGGATGCCGGCTTCAAGGAAGGCGGCAAGCGCGGCGATCCGTTCGCCGCCGACAAGCCGCTGTTCAGCATCACCGCGAAGAATATGGACCAGTACGCCGACAAGCTCAGCGATGGCGTCAAGGCCATGTTCAAGCGCTACCCCGAGACCTACCGCCTCGACATCTACCCGACCCGGCGCAGCGCAGCCGCCCCGCAGTGGGTGTACGACAACACGTTGAAAAACGCGCAGAGCGCCAGGCTGGTGGACAGCAGCGCCGGCCCGGTGCCGGAAGGGGCCTACGGCGGCATTCCGTTCCCGGTGCCGAAGAACGGCACCGAGGCCATGTGGAACCACGTGTTGAACTGGCGCGGCACGTCGGTGGCCATGGATTTCCGCCATTACCTGATGACTGCAGACGGCGCCCAGGTGCTGACCACCGACGGCAAGGCCGTACAAGAGATGCCCTACTACTACCCCGATGGCTCGGCCGCGACGTTCGAAGGTGATTACTGGCTGTTCCGCCTGCTCAACGTTGGGCCGCCGCTGCGGGCCGGTGAGCAGATCATGGGGCGCACCAACCTCAATGGCGACAAGTCCCAGGCACACGTTTACCTGACTGGCCAGCGTCGCGTGCGCAAGCTGCCCAACGCCTGCTGCGACACCCCGACGCCCGCAACTGCCGGAGTCATGTCGTTCGATGAACTCAGTGTGTTCCAGGGTCGTCTGGATCGTTTCAACTGGAAGTTGGTGGGCAAGCAGGAGCTGTACATCCCCTACAACGCCAACAAGGTGCAGACGGCCGCCAAGCCCGAGGACCTGTTCGCCAAGCACCACATGAATCCGGACTACGTGCGCTGGGAACTGCACCGCGTCTGGGTGGTGGAGGCGGACCTCGCACCGGGCAAGCGCCACCAGTTGCCCAAGGGGCGCTACTACCTCGACGAAGACACCTGGCAGGCCATGCTCGGTGACCGCTGGGACGCTAACGGCCAGCTCGCCAAGACCCTCTGGTCACTGCCTGCCGTCATGCCGGACCTGCCTGCCGTGGCTCAGCTGTCCTCCGGGTTCTACGACCTGATCTCCGGCACCTGGTTCATCCAGAACCTTTACGCCGGCAAGGACCAGCAATACGCGGTGGTCGATCGCTACAAGGCGGCGGAGTTCTCCCCGGCGGCGATGGCCGGGCGTGGCGTGCGCTGACGCCTTACCGGGAGGACGCGCGCCGTCCTCCCGCTTGCGTAACGAGATCGAGGTAGAACATGAACAGATTGCGTCAGGTGGGCGGCCTGCTGTTGGCCCTCGCCCTGCCGATGACCCCCGCGTGCTTCGCCGCTGGCCAGGCCGCCGGGGATGTGCTGGAAAGCCCGGCTATGCGTGTGTCCAATCCTGAGCGTGCGGTCTTCATCGACCTGGCCCGCGCGGGCGACCGCCTGGTGGCCGTGGGTGAACGTGGGCTGGTGCTCCTGTCCGATGACAACGGCCAGCATTGGCGCCAGGCACAAGTGCCGGTGTCGGTGGGGCTGACCTCCGTGCAGTTCGTCGATACCCAACAGGGCTGGGCGGTGGGGCACGCTGGTGTGATCCTGGCCAGCCGTGACGGCGGGGAAACCTGGCAGTTGCAGCTCGACGGCCGACGCGCCGCGCAGCTGGAACTCGATGCCGCACGCCATCAGTTGCCGGCGTCGGCCGATTCCGAGGCTGCAGAGGCACGCGTGCAGACGGCCGAACGTATGGTGGAGGAGGGGGCCGACAAACCGTTCCTCGCCCTGGCCTTCACCGATGCTCAGCATGGCCTGGTGGTGGGTGCCTACGGCCTTGCCTTCCGTACCGAGGACGGCGGTGCCACCTGGCATTCCGTCGTCGGCGCCATAGACAACCCGATGGGCTTGCACCTGTACGCCGTGGCACAGCAGGACGAGCGCTGGTTTCTCGCTGGCGAGCAGGGCTACCTGGCGCGCTCGCCGGACGGCGAGCACTTCCAGCAACTGGAAAGCCCCTACAGCGGCACGCTGTTCACCCTGGCGAGCCGCGCCGATGGTGCCCTGCTGATCGGCGGCCTGAAAGGACTTGCCTTCCTCCTGGCGCCGGGTGCCGATAGCGCTGAAGCGCTACCGGTGCTGGCGCCGGTGTCCTTCAGCGATGCCATCCGCCTGGCCGATGACCGCGTGCTGCTAGCCAATCAGGCGGGCGGACTGTTCACCAGTGCGACGGGCACCATTGCCTCCGCCGCCAAACCCCAGGGCAGACCGGTGTCGGGTGTGATCCAGGCCGCCGACGGCAGCCTGGTCGTCGCCGGCTTCACCGGCTTGTCCCGCCTGGCGTTGCCCGCCGTTTCCGCCTCGGAGTGAGTTCATGAATTCCGCTCGCCAACCCTCGCTGCCCGAACGGGGCGACTTCGATCCGAGCTCCGGTTCGCTGGTCGAACGCGCCCTGTTCAACCACCGCCATTGGGTGCTGTTGATCTGCCTGGTGACCACCGTGCTGCTCGGCTGGCAGTCCAGTCGTATCGAACTGAACGCCAGCTTCGAGAAGATGATCCCCACCGGGCATCCCTATATCGCCAACTACCTGGACAACCAGAAGGAACTGTCGGGTCTGGGCAACGCCTTGCGCATCGCCGTGGCCAACCGCAAGGGCGACATCTATGACGCCGACTACCTGAAGACCCTTCAGGCCCTGAGCGACCAGATCTACCTGCTGCCGGGAGTCGACCGCGCCTATATGAAGTCGCTGTGGACGCCGGCCACGCGCTGGGTTTCGGTGACCGAAGAGGGTCTGGATGGCGGGCCGGTGATTCCGGACGAGTACGACGGCAGCGCGACGTCCCTGGCGGAGCTGCGGCGCAATGTGCAGCTGTCCAACGAAATCGGTCAGCTGGTGGCCTTCGACCAGCGCTCCAGCATCATCTACGTGCCGCTGTTGTCGCGTACGCCGGATGGCCAGCCGCTCGACTACGCCACCCTGTCCGAGCAGCTCGACGCCCTGCGGGCGGAGTTCCAAAGCGACAACGTCGACATCCACATCACCGGTTTCGCCAAGAAGGTCGGCGACCTGATCGAGGGCCTGGAGCAGATCCTGCTGTTCTTCGCCGTCGCCATTCTCATCACCACCGCCGTGCTCTACGGCTACACCCGTTGCGTGCGCAGTACCGTACTGGTGGTGCTGTGCTCCCTGGTGGCAGTGGTCTGGCAGCTCGGCCTGCTGCCGCTGCTGGGCTACGAGCTGGACCCGTACTCGGTGCTGGTGCCCTTCCTGGTGTTCGCCATCGGCATGAGCCACGGCGCGCAGAAGATGAACGGCATCATGCAGGACATCGGCCGCGGCATGCACCGTGTGGTGGCCGCGCGATTCACCTTCCGCCGCCTGTTCCTCGCCGGCCTCACCGCGCTGCTGTGCGATGCGGTCGGCTTCGCCGTGCTGATGATCATCCAGATCCAGGTGATCCAGGACCTGGCGATCATCGCCAGCATCGGCGTCGCCGTGCTGATCTTCACCAACCTGATCCTGCTGCCGGTGCTGCTCTCCTACGTCGGCGTCAGTCCGCGCGCCGCAGAGCTGAGCCTCAAGAGCGAGCGCGCGGAGGAGGGCGGTCAGGCCCGTCATGCGTTCTGGCGCTTCCTCGACCTGTTCACCCGCAAGCCTTGGGCCGCCCTTTGCGTCGGCATCAGTCTGGTGATGGCGGTGTTCGGTTTCATGGTCAGCCTGCACCTGGCCATCGGCGACCTCGATGCGGGCGCCCCCGAGCTGCGACCGGACTCGCGCTACAACCAGGACGACGCCTTCATGACCCGCAGCTTTGGTGCCAGCAGCGACCTCTTCGCGATCATGGTGCGCACGCCGGACAACGCCTGCGCGCGCTACGACATCCTGCGCAAGGTGGACGAGCTGGACTGGCAGCTGCGCAGCCTGCCGGGGGTGGATTCGACCAACTCCCTGGCGCTGCTCAACCGCCGCATGCTGGTGGGCCTCTCCGAAGGCAGCCCGAAGTGGTACGAGCTGCAGAACAACCAGGCGATGCTCAACATGATCACCGCCAGCGCGCCGCGCGGGCTCTATAACGAGTCCTGCAACCTGCTGACGCTTTACGTCTACCTCACCGACCACAAGGCCGAGACCTTGACCCGCCTGGTCGAGCACGTCGAAGCCTTCGCCGCCGCCAACGACACGGCCGATGTGAAGTTCCAGCTGGCCGCCGGCAACGCCGGGATCGAGGCGGCTACCAACATCGTGGTCAAGGAAGCCAACCGCGAGATGCTGTTCTGGGTCTACGGCGCGGTGATCCTGCTGTGCCTGGTCACCTTCCGCTCCTGGCGGGCTACCCTCTGCGCGGTGATTCCGCTGATGCTTACCTCGATCCTCTGCGAAGCGCTGATGGTCTGGCTCGGTATCGGCGTCAAGGTCGCCACCCTGCCGGTGATCGCGCTGGGCGTGGGCATCGGCGTCGACTACGCGCTGTACGTGATGAGCATCTTGCTCGGCCATCTGCGCCAGGGCAGCAGCCTCTCCGAGGCCTATTACCGTGCGCTGGTCTCCACCGGCAAGGTGGTCATGCTCACTGGCATGACCCTGGCCATCGGCGTCGGCACCTGGATCTTCTCACCCATCAAGTTCCAGGCCGACATGGGCGTGCTGCTGGCCTTCATGTTCGTCTGGAACATGGTCGGCGCCCTGGTCCTGCTGCCGGCGCTGGCCTACTTCCTGTTGCCCGCCAACCGGCGCCGCGACGCCGCCTCCGACGAGGCGGCTGTGCCGGCGAAACGGAACGTGACTGCCAGCCGCCCGCTGCTGCTGGACGCCATCAATCCCTGAACCGCCACTACAACAACAAGAGCACATCGGCATGACACGACTGATCGAGACCTTGCACGCCCTCTGGAACGGCCTGCCCGACGCTGTCGGGTACTACGTGGAGGGCGCCTACGGGCTGTTGCCGGAGGTGCGCCGTGACCGCCACTGAACGCCAGGCCGGACTGCCGCAATCCCTGCTGCTGCTGCTCGGCAGTTGCCTGCCGGTACTGGGTGCGGTGCTCCTGGCACCGGTACTGCCGCGCATGCAGGCGCACTTCGCCGACACGCCGGGCGCCGAGGTGCTGGTGCCCATCAGCCTGACTATCCCGGCCCTGGTGATCGCACTGCTGGCGCCCTTTGCCGGCGTGATCGCCGACCGCCTCGGACGCAAGCCGCTGCTGCTGGCCTCGATGCTGCTGTACGCCGCCTGCGGGTTGCTGCCGCTGTGGCTGGATTCGCTGGCGGGCATCGTCGCCAGCCGCGCGGGACTGGGGCTGGCGGAGGCCGGCATCATGACCTGCTGCACCACCCTGATGGGCGACTACTACCAGGGCGCGCGCCGCGAGCGGCTGTTCGCCCTGCAGATGGTCGCCACCTCGCTGTCGGCGGCGGTGTTCATCGCCCTGGGCGGCGCCCTGGGGCAGGACGACTGGCGCGTACCCTTCGTGCTCTACGCGTCCGGCCTGTTGTTCCTGCCGCTGATGGCGGCGCTGCTCTGGGAGCCGCAGGCTGGTCCGGTCGACGTGCAGCCTTCGAACGCCGAGCGCTTTCCCTGGAGCGCGCTACTGCCGCTCTACGGGCTCACGGTGCTGGCGGGCATCAGCCTGTTCATCGTGCCGGTGCAGGCCGGCTTCCTGCTCACCCTGCTGCACGTGGATTCGCCGCAGCAGATCGGCATGACCATGGGGGCCAACCAGCTCGGTGTGCTTGCCGGCGCCTTGAGCTTCCGCCTGTTGGGCGGCCTGCGGCGGCAGAGCCTGCTGCTCATCGCCTTCGCGACGGCGGGGGCTGGCGGGTTGCTGATGGCCGAGGCCGGCAACCACGCCCTCGTCATCATCGCCGTGCTGGTCAATGGCTTAGGTATTGGCCTGATGTTGCCGACGCTGATCACCTGGGTGATGAGCCAGGTCAGCTTCGCCCAGCGCGGTCGTGCCACGGGCGGCTTCACCGCCGCGCTGTTCGCCGGCGAATTCATCAGTCCGCTGGTGGTGCTGGGCCTCAACGGTGGCGCCGTGAGCGAGCTGCCGGCTGCCCTGGCACTGGTGGCCATCGCACAACTCGTGTTGGCGGTCGCCTGCCTGGCATTGCCCTGGCTGTTCCGCCCGCTGGCCAGCACTACGCCGTCCATTTCCTGATTCCATCTGGAGCATTCCATGGCCCATCCCCTGGATTCCGCCGCGCTCGACCAGTTGTTCCTGAAAGCGCGCTCGCACAACCTCTGGCAGGACCGCGACGTACCCGACGCGTTGCTGCACCAGCTCTATCAGACCCTGCGCCAGGGTCCGACCAGCAACAACTGCTGCCCGGCGCGCTTCGTCTTCGTGCGCAGTGCCGAGGCCAAGCAGAAACTGCTGCCGGCCCTCAAGGGCCACAACGGCGACAAGATGCTGCAGGCGCCGGTGACGGCCATCGTTGCCTGGGACAGCCGCTTCTTCGAGTTTCTGCCCGAGCTATTCCCCATCTATGACGCGGGCGCGGCCTACCGCGACAACCCGCAGGCGGCCTCCAGCGCGGCACTGCGTAACAGCAGCCTGCAGGGTGCCTACCTGATGCTTGCCGCCCGCGCCCTCGGGCTTGATTGCGGCCCCATGTCCGGCTTCGACAACGCCCAGGTGGACGCAGCGTTCTTCCCCGATGGCCGATGGCGCAGCAACTTCCTCTGTTGCCTGGGCTACGGCGAACCCACCGGCCTGCGGCCGGCCGGCCCGCGCCTGTCCTTCGAACAGGGCTGTCGCATCCTATGAGTAGCCCCCTGTTCTCATTGGCGGGCCAGGTCGCCCTGATCACGGGTGCTACCCGTGGCATCGGCCTGGCCATCGCCCGCGAATATGGCCGTGCCGGCGCGCGGCTGGTGATCAGCAGCGAGAGCACCGAGGACTGCCAGCGCGTGGCGGCGCTGCTGCGCGGCGAAGGTTTCGAGGCTGAAGGTCTCGCTGCCGACCTTGGTTGCGAGCGCGAAGTCCGCCAGCTCGCCAGCCTTGCCCTTGCACTGCATGGGCGGATCGAAGTGCTGGTGTGCAATGCCGGTGTCGCCCCGCACCTGGGGCCGCTGGCCAGCGCCGATGCTGCGCAGTGGCGGCTGACCCTGAGCGTGAACCTGGAAAGCGCGGCCTGGCTCACCGGCGCGCTGCTGCCGGCCATGGCGGAGCAGGGCGGGGGCAGCGTGGTGCTGATGGCCAGCATCGCTGGCGTGCGCGGCAACAAGGGCCTGGGGCTGTACGGCCTGTCCAAGGCAGCGCTGGCGCAACTGGCGCGCAACCTCGCGGTGGAGTGGGGGCCTTCGAATATCCGCGTCAACGCCATCAGCCCCGGTGTGATCCAGACCGAATTCGCCCGACCCCTGACCGACAACCCCGAGGTGATGCAACGGCGCCTGGCACTGACCCCCTTGCGCCGGGTCGGCCGGCCCGAGGAGGTGGCGGCCCTGGCGCTGCTGCTGGCCGCACCCGGCGGCGCCTTTATCAGCGGACAGAACCTGATCGTCGACGGTGGCACCACCATCGGCGACGGCAATTGAAAGGAGTTTCCATGCAAGCACTTCCCCCCTTCAAACGCGTGGTCACCGGCCACGACGCCGATGGCCAGGCCGTGGTCGCCATGGCAGGCCCGACGCCCAACAACTTCCCCCTGAAGGCGGTGCCCGGCACCCTGTTCTACGAGGTCTGGAACAGCAGCATCAGCCCGGCTCTTCTGGACAATGGCGGCGACCCCACCGACAAGCCGCTGCAACTCTCCCCTGGCGCCCTGGGTAGCGTGATCCGTGTGGTGGATATCCCGCCGGACAGCGTGCAGAACCAGGTCAGCGCCGAGGACGCGGCCGCTGTCTTCGCCGAGATCGGCGAAGCCCATGCCGGCACCGGCAAGGCGGACTCGAAACACAAGCTGATGCACCGCACCGAAACCCTCGACTACGGCATTGTCACCGAGGGCGAGGTCTGGCTGGTGCTGGATGGCGAGGAAGTCCACCTCAAGCGCGGCGACATCGTGGTCCAGCGCGGCACCAACCACGCCTGGAGCAACCGCACCGAGGCCATGGCGCGGATGGTCTTCATCCTGCTCGACGGCCGCTACGCCCCCGAACTCAAGGAGATGCTCTGATGAAGCTTGCCACCCTCGCCGACGGCAGCCGTGACGGCCGCCTGCTGCTGGTCTCCCGTGACCTGACCCGCGCCGTGGACGCCGCCGATATCGCGCCCACCCTGCAGGCCGCCGTGGACCACTGGTGGAGCGTGGAGGCCGACCTGCGCGGCCGCTACGACGCCCTCAACCGTGGCGAGGTGACCGGCGCCTTCGACTTCGACCCGAGCCGGGCGATGGCGCCGCTGCCGCGTGCCTGGCAGTGGCTGGACGGCTCCTGCTTCCTCAGTCATGGCGAACTGATGCAGCGCGCCTTTCACCTCGACCCCATCGAGGGCGTCGAAACCACGCCGCTGATGTACCAGGGCGCCGGTGACGACTTCCTCGGCGCCCGTCAGGACATTCCCCTGCCCAGCGAGGCTCACGGAATCGACTTCGAGGGCGAGTTTGCCGTGCTGGTGGACGAAGTGCCCATGGGCTGCACCGCCGAGGAGGCACTGGGGCATATCCGCCTGGTGCTGCAGGTCAACGACGTCAGCCTGCGCGCCCTGGCGCCGCGGGAAATGAAGACCGGCTTCGGCTTCGTCCAGGCCAAGTCCTCCTCCAGCTTCGCTCCGGTGGCGGTGACCCCGGACGAACTGGGCGATGCCTGGCGTGACGGCCGCGTGCACCTGCCGCTCGAGGTCGAGTGGAACGGCCAGTGGTTCGGTCACCCGCACGGCGGCGCCATGCACTTCGGCTTCCACCAGTTGATCGCCCATGCAGCGCTGACCCGCCGTCTCGGCGCTGGCAGCATCCTGGGCTCAGGCACTGTTTCCAACGCCGACCGTAGAGTGGGCTCCGCCTGCATCGCCGAGCGCCGTGCCATCGAGATGATCGAGCACGGCGCGCCGCGTACCGGTTTCATGCGCTTCGGTGATCGCGTGCGCATGGAGGCGCGCAGTGCCGACGGCTCGCCGCTGTTCGGCGCCATCGACCAGTGCGTGGTCCGGGGAGGTGCGCCATGCGTGTGATGGTTACCGGTGCCGGTGGCTTCCTCGGTCGGCTACTGGTCCAGCGCCTGCTGGAGCGGGGCACTCTGCGCGGTCAGCCGCTGGACACCTTGGTACTGCTGGACCAGGAGCTCGATGGATTTGCGCATGACCCGCGTCTGCGCCCCCATGCCGGCAGCATCACCGACCCGGCGCTGCTGCGGCGCGTGCTGGCCGACGGCATGGACGTGGTGTTCCATCTGGTGAGCATCCCCGGCGGTGCGGCGGAACAGCAGTACGGGTTGGGCTATCAGGTCAACCTGCAGGCCAGCCTCGAATTGTTCGACCAGTTGCGTCGCGTCGCGCAGCCACCGGTGCTGGTGTACGCCAGCAGTGTGGCGGTGTACGGCACGGAACTGCCGGCGCGCATGGACGAGCAACTGGCACCCCGTCCGGTGCTCTCCTACGGCGCCCACAAGCTGATGGTGGAGACCCAGCTAAGCGACCTGGCCCGGCGGGGCGAGGTGGATGGCCGTGCCCTGCGCCTGCCCGGCATCGTCGCCCGGCCACGGGAGCCAAACGGTCTGCGCTCGGCCTTCATGAGCGATCTGATGCACGCGCTCGCTGCCGGCCAGGCTTACGAATGCCCGGTGTCATCGCAAGCCAGCGCCTGGTGGATGTCCGCTCACTGCTGCCTGGATAACCTGCTGCACGCTGCCGAGCTGGACAACCCCGGCGACTCACGCGTCTGGCAACTCCCGGTGCTGCACCTGTCCATCGGCCAGGTGGTGGACGCTCTGGCCGACGCGTTCGGCGAAGACCGGCGCGCTCTGGTCAACTACCGGCCCGATGCCGAGCTGGAGCGCCTATTCGGTCGCTATCCGTCACTGCGTACCCCCCAATCCCGGGCGCTGGGCTTCCGCCACGACGGCTCCGCCCTCGCCCTGGTACGCAATGCCCTGAACCTCAATCAACGGCCGCGCCGCCTGCGCGCTGCGCCACAAACCGCCTGAGATCGCCCGCCATGACCCTTGCCCGTAATCGCCGCCTCGTCGACCTGTCGGTAACGCTCGACAACAACCCGTACACGGACCCACTGCCGCTTCTGCCGAAAATCGACTACATGGACCACCAGCAGGGCTGGCCGGAAATGGCCGCCATGTTCCCCGGCCTGTCCATCGACCAGATGCCGGGTCAGGAGTCCTGGGCCGCCGAGCGCTTGTCGATCACCACCCACAGCGGCACCCACATGGACGCGCCCTGGCATTACGCATCGACCACCGACGGTGGCAAGCCGGCCTTCGGTATCGACGAACTGCCGTTGGAGTGGTGCCTGCAGCCCGGCGTGAAGCTGGACTTGCGCCACCTGCCCGACGGCCACGTGGTGACCGGGGCCGAGGTGGAAGCGGAGCTGGCGCGCATCGGCCATGAATTGCAGCCGCTGGACATCGTGCTGGTGAACACCCGCGCAGGCAGCCTGTTCGGCCAGCCGGGCTACCTGGACGCTGGCGTCGGCATGGGCCGCGAAGCCACGCTTTACCTGCTGGAGCGTGGCGTGCGCGTGGTAGGCACCGACGCCTGGAGCTGGGACGCGCCGTTCAAGTACACCCGTGAGCGCTTCGCCGAGAGTGGCGACGCGTCCATCATCTGGGAAGGGCACAAGGCTGGGCGCGATATTGGTTACGGGCAGATGGAAAAGCTGGCCAACCTCGACAGCTTGCCGGCAAGCGGTTTCCTGGTGTCCTGCTTCCCCTACAAGATCAAACATGCCTCTGCCGGCTTCGTCCGCGCCGTGGCGATTTTCGAAGAATAAGAACAGGAGTTCCTCATGCGCCTCCCCATCCTGCTGGCTGCGTTGGCTTGCCTTGCCCCAGCCATGGCCAGCGCTGCCGATCACCCCAATATCCTGTTGGTCGTCGCCGACGACCTGGGTTACTCGGACCTGGGCGCTTTCGGCGGCGAAATCGAGACGCCGAACCTGGACCGCCTGGCCGCAAACGGCCTGCAGCTGACTAGCATGTACGCCGCGCCGACCTGCTCGCCGACCCGCGCCATGCTGATGTCCGGCACCGACAACCACCTGGCCGGGCTGGGGACTATGGAGGAGGCGATCCAGCCCTTCCAGCGCGGCAAGCCGGGCTACGAGGGCTACCTCAACCAGCAGGCCCATTCCATCGCCGAACTGCTGCAGGGCGGTGGCTACCGCACCAGCATGGTGGGCAAGTGGCACTTGGGCCTCGCGCCGGAGCAGGGGCCGGACCGCCGTGGCTTCGAGCGTTCCTTCACCCTGCTGGAGGGCGGTGCGGTGCACTTCAGGCCGACGCCGGGCTCGACCGCCAGGCTCGAGCAGGTCACCTACCGCGAGAACGGCCGGCCGGTGGAACTGCCGGAGGATTTCTATTCCACCGACTTCTACACCGACAAGCTGATCGCCTACCTGAAGGCGGGGGAGGACAGTGGCAAGCCCTTCTTTGCCTACGCCGCCTACACCTCGCCGCACTGGCCGCTGCAAGCGCCGGAGGCCTACCTGGAAAAGTACCGGGGCCACTACGACGGCGGCTACGACGCCGTGCGTCTGGCGCGGATCGAGCGAATGAAGGCCAAGGGGCTGCTGCCTGCCGACTTCCAACCGGCCGTGACCCTGCCGGTGACCCCGCAGTTGCCCGGCTGGGCGCAACTGGACCCGCAGCGCAAGCGTGTCGAGGCGCGCAAGATGGAGATCTACGCGGCCATGGTCGACAACCTCGACTACAACATCGGACGCCTGCTGGACTACCTGAGGGATAGCGGCCAGTTGGACAACACCCTGGTCGTCTTCATGTCCGACAACGGCGCCGCGGGCGAGCGCCACGAGCAGTTCTACCCGGCCGGGCCGAACACCGATAACCGCCTGGAGAACCTCGGCCGGCGCGGCTCGCAGATCGACTACGGACTGCGTTGGGCCGAGGTGAGCGCGGCCCCCCTGCGGCTGTTCAAGGGCAGCACCGCAGAGGGTGGCATCAGCGTCCCGGCCATCGTCCAACTGCCCGCCAACCTGCGCCGCCAGGGGCTGGAACGCAGCGTGGCGCGGGTCGACGACCTGGCGCCGACCTTCCTCTCCCTGGCCGGTCTGCCCGATCCGGGCGACAGCTGGAAGGGCCAGCCCAAGCACCCCATCACCGGCCGCTCGATGCTGCCGATGCTGCAGGGCCAGGAGCGCCCCGAAGCGGTCATGGCCGGTGAGCTGTTCGGCAGCCGCTACTACCGCGAGGGCGACCTGAAGCTGCTCGGTCTGGTGTCCTGGGTGAAGCCGGGTGAGGCGCCGCCGCCGCTGCGCTGGCAGCTGTTCGACCTGTCCCGCGACCGCAGCGAGCAGCACGACCTTGCCGCCAGCCAGCCGGAAACTCTGGAGCGTTTGATGCAGGCCTGGCAGGGCTACGCCCGCCAGGTGGGTGTGGTGGCGCCGCCGCCGCCGGTGGCCCAGTTGCCATGAGGCGAGCGCTGATCGCCGCCGGTTGCCTGGGGGCGCTGGCGCTGCTGGGCGTCGCGGCCCGACCCGGGGCCACGCCACCCCTCGGCGATGTGGCCGGCTGCAAGGTCTATGGCGGCCTGCCGGCGGGCTGGGGCAGCGATCCCCTCGCCGGGATGCTGCGGATCGGCGGCGGGCGCTTCACCCCTGGCACCGAGGACGGCTACCCGGATGAGCGGCCGCTGGGGGCGGTGGAGGTCGGCGGTTTCTGGATCGACCGCACCGAGGTCACCCGCGCCCAGTTCGCCGCATTCGTCGAAGCCACCGGCTATGTCACCGAGGCCGAGCGCTCCGGCGGTGCCGCGTTGTTCCGCGCGCCGCTGGAGAACTTCGCCGACGGTTCGGCGTTGCCCTGGTGGCGCTATGTCGAAGGCGCCGACTGGCTTCACCCCGAGGGTCCCGATGCCGCCCCGGCCGCGCTGGACGCCCACCCGGTGACCCTGGTGACCCTGGCCGACGCCCAGGCCTATGCGCGGTGGCGCGGTAATGAACTACCCAGCGAGGCCGAGTGGGAGTACGCCGCGCGCGCTGGCGAGGCTTCGCAACGACTGGGCGAGGCGCCACTGGACGCCCACGGCCGGCCTGCCGCGAATTACTGGCAGGGCGTGTTCCCGGTGCAGGACGCGGCGGAGGATGGCTTCGCCGGTCTGGCCCCGGTGGGGTGCTTCGCTGCCAACGCCCATGGGCTGTTCGACATGATCGGCAATGTCTGGGAGTGGACCGCCGATACCCAGTGGGGGCCCCTGATCAGCCACGCCAACGGCGACCCCCAACAGCTGCGTGCGGCCCTTGGGCCGGCGCGCCCACGGGTCATCAAGGGCGGCTCCTTCCTCTGCGCCACGTCCTATTGCGCTCGCTACCGCACGGCGGCGCGGGAACGCCAGGACGCGGACCTGGCCACCTCTCATGTCGGTTTCCGCACCATTCGCCGCATTGCCCCCGAATCCAAACTAGCCACGGAGTGACCCCGATGCGTCTGATTGTTTTGCTGTGGGGCGCCCTCGCGCTCCTGACCACCGCCACAACCGCCCAGGCCGACGAGGAACAACGGGCCCGCCAGCTCCTGCAGCGGGCCGTCGACTACTACCAGGTGCAGGGCGATGCCGCCTTCGCCGCGTTCAGCCGCCAGGGCGAGTTCATCGACGGCGAGCACTATGTGTTCGTGGTCGACACCCACGGCACCATGCTTGCGAGCGGCGGCACCTCGGCGGTGCTGATCGGACGCGATGTCAGCGAGGCTCTGGAGCCAGAATTGCGCGACGGCTTCCGTCAGGCCCTGGAAGGCGCCGAAAGGGAGGTGCGGGTGGCCGAATACCGCTGGATGAACGCTCGCGACGGCCGCGTGGAACGCAAGCGGGTGTTCTTCCAGCGGATGGGAGACCGGGTCATCGCCGTCGGCCTCTACCTGCCCCGGGCCACGCCCCAGCAGGCCGAACACCTGTTGCAACGCGCGGTGACCGCCCTGGAACAGGACCCGCAAGCCGGCATCGCCGCGATCAATGCGCTGTCGCCGCGCTTTCGCGAGGACGACCTGTATGTCTTCGTCATCGACCTCGACACCGGGCGCTACCTCGCCCACGGTTACAACCTGCGCCTGCTCGGTGTGGAGTTTGCCAGCGTGGGCGATCCCGACGGCAAGCCGGTCGGCGCGCCGATCCTGGCGCTGATGAAGGACCGCCGCGAGGGCGGTTTCGACTACCGCTGGAAGAACCCGGTGACCGGCAAGGTGGAGGACAAGTACGCCCTGCTGCGCAAGACCGGGCACCTGTTGGTTGCGGTGGGGTACTACAAGAAGCCCGAGTGAGGGAGCACATCGGGGAGGCTGCCGGAATGCGTTTGTTGGGTTGGGCCCACCGAAGCCCAACGCTCGACAGGCGTTCTGCTTCCTATTGAGCGACTGCAAAAGGGCGTCGCCTGGGAAAGCGAAACCCGAAATATCCGCAGAACCCGGCAAGCAGATTGGCTCAAGTCGTTCCCGCGACACTTGATGCATGCTTCGCCACTTCAAGCGCTGAGTAGGCCGTAGGGCTACGCCAATACCCCACTTCCCATGTGGTGTGACCACCGCTTCCCGGAGTATCGCGAGACCCAAAAAAGACTCCCGGGCCAGCCGGTTCCCGGGAGTTGAGGTGGCAGGCGCCCCGCGCTCGGGGCGTGTTGCTGTGGGGCTCGCCTGCCGATGACGACGGAGCGCGTCAATGCTTAGGCGGCGGGCCGCCCGGGGCCCATTTCTCCTGGTAGCGGAACAGGAAGTACTGCGAGGTATCCGCGCCGGGTGGCGACACGCGGGCGTTCCAGCTGTCGTCGTGCAGGTCCATATCGGCGTCGTACTCCACATGACAGCCCATGGGGCTGTTGAAGTACCAGAACCAGTTGGAGCCGAGCTGGTGGCGGCCCGGACCCCAGAAAGACTCGTAGCCTTTCTCGACGAAGCGGGTACCGGCCAGCATCACCTCTGTCGGTCCGCCCATGTGGAAGGTGAAGTGCTCGATACCCTTCATGAACGGCGGCGTCTGGATCAGGAACAGGGTGTGATGGTCCAAGGTTCCACCCGGCCGCAGGAACGGTCCGGTGTCGATGAAACGGTCGGTGCAGACGAAGCCCAAGCGGGTGTAAAAGGCTTCGGCCTTGGCGTGGTCCGGCACGAAATAGACGACATGGGACAGGCTGCGGGGCAGCGCGGCCATGTCGTCGCTGGCGCCCAGGCTGTTGACCACGCGGCTGGTGCTGGCGCCGGGCGCGTTGCTGATTTCGCCGGGCAGGTCGAGGGGGCGCCGGCAGGTGATCTGGAAGCCCAGTGCGAAGCCCATGTCATCTACCGTGCGCAGTACACCGTCTTCGCCACGGATGACGTCGCGGTCTGTCGACAGTTCGGCCTCAATGGCCTGCAGGGTGGCTTCGTCGGCCACACCGTAAACGGTTTCGCGCAGGGTGTTGGCAGTTTCCATGGCTTTGGGCAGGCACGGGTCGTCGCGGTGGCGAATCTCGATGCCGGTGCCGTCCAGGGCTTCCAGGTAGCCGCCGGTGTGGTCGATGGCGCGCGGCTTGAGGCCGTAGTCGGTGAGGTATTGCACGCAGGCGTCGACGTTGTCGACGCCGAACACCAGGTAATCGGGTCCGATGATCTTCATGGTCAGGTTCTCGTCTCGCTCGTCAGGCGGTGCGGCCGCCGAGGGTCTCGGCGACCCAGTCGGCGATGTAGTGGCCGGCATTGATGGAGTTGTCGAAGCTGGAGTGCTGCACACCACCTTCGCGGGGGGTGAAGATCTTCAGTTCACGTTTGGGGCTGTTGACCAGTTGCTCGTAGGTGCGATGGGCCCATTTCAGCGGAATCTGCGAGTCCTGCTCGCCGTGCGTGACCAGGAACGGCACCTTGATGCGCTCGACCACGCCGTCCAGGTTGACGTTCTCGGCGATGGCCATGAACTCCTCGACGTCCTTGCCACCCCAGACCCAGCGCACATGCTCCCAGTAATGCGGCACCGGGAAGCTGCCTTCGCGCTCCAGGCGGCGCTTCTGTACCTCGCGCCAGTCATGGTTGGCGCCCCAGACCACGCCACAGGCGAAGCGCGGCTCGAAGGCGACTACGCGCGGGCAGTAGTAGCCGCCGAGGGATACGCCCTCGCAACCGATGCGCGTGGCATCCACGTCTGCACGGTCTGCCAGCCAGTCGAACACGCGGCTACCCCAGTGCTCGGCGTCATAGCGGGCCTTGAGGTCATGCAGGCGCAGGGCTTCGCCTGTGCCCGGCTGGTCGAGTACCAGTGAGGACACGCCGCGTCTGGCGAGCCAGGCGGGCAGGCCGACGCGGTATTTCATTTCCTTGGTGGAATCCAGGCCGTTGAGCTGAACCAGCAGCGGCGCGGGTCCCGTCACACCTTCGGCGCGCACGTAGAGGCCGGAAAGCACCTTGCCCTCGTAGGGAATCTCCACTCGCTCGCAGTTTTCTCCCGAGAGGTCGATGCCACGGGCGAAAGTGTCGAGGAAACGCTGGTACAGCTCCTGGCGGCCGGGAGCACCGTGGGCCTGCAGGCGTTCGCAGGTCAGGTAGTAGGTGGCAGCGCGGTTGTATTTCTCCCCGGCGGAGAGCAGGCGACCACGCGCCTCGTCCTCACCTGCCAGGTCGCAGAGCTTGTCGGCCATCTTCGACCAGGTTTCGCGGAAAGCACGGGTGCCGGCGGCATCGGGCTGCTTGGCGGCCTCCTGCAGGGGCTCGCACATCTCGACGATCTCGCCGATGCGCGCGCCCATTTCCAGGGCGAGGTCAACGGAGAGGTTCCAGACGTAGTTGGTGGGGAAGTAACGGAACATGTTGTTGTTTTCCTTCTTCTGATCCGGGGCGCCATCTTCCCCGGCTCTCGGGGCTTACCGCTCGGGTTGGTAAGGGCAGGGCGCAAGGCAGGCGAGCCCGGAGTGACTGCTCCCGCAGCAGGCAGTTGTGCGGGCGCCGACCGCCCGGTGGGGCGGCCATGGCAAGCTCGCATGGGGCCAGGAATTGAACAAATCGCTTGTTCGGATGCCAGCTATCGGCAAGCGAGATACCTCGTGTCCGACGTGCCCGGGTCATGGCGAATGACGATGCCTCGCATCGCCAGTCTCGATTGGTGGCCTCCGGGACCGGGCGGCTAGCGTACGCGCCGCTGTTTCTGGCCCGGACCACGAGGAAGGACGCTCATGTCGAATCACCCCCATCGCCTGTTCATGCCCCTTGCCAGCGTCACGCGCTGGCTGGGCCACCGCTCCGTCGGCAGCAAGCTGTCGCTCGGCTTCGGCCTGGTGTTGCTGGCCACCCTGGGCATGGCGCTGGCCACTGTCCAGGCATTGCAGGTGCTGCAGGCCCGCGTCACCGAACTGCGTGCGCTGGACGCCTTGCAACTGCACTTGGCCGGGGCCCGCCTGGCGGAGCGGGACTTCGCGCTGGATCTTGCACCGGAGTCGGCCGAGCGGGTCGGCACAGGGTTGGACCAACTGCGTAAAGGGCTGGCCGCCAGCGGTTCCGACGCGGATTTCCGCATGACCCTGGATGACACCGCCCAGGCCTACCGCAGTGCCTTTCAGGACTCTGCGCAGGCTTTGGAAACAGCATATGCGGCGCGGCTGCGGATGCAGGCCCAGGCGGAGACGGTGGGGCAGCGTTTCAGCAGCCTGTTCCTCGACCAGCTCGATGACATCAACTTCGGGCTGGAGGCCGGTACACCGCCGGGTATGTCGCAGATGCAGTTGCTGGAGGAGGCCGTGAGCCTGCGCGAACGGTTGGCCAACCTGCGCGACAGCGAGCTGTATTTCACCCTTGATGCGCAAAAACGCTACCGCGACGACTGGGAGAACCGCATGAACGAGCTGGCTACAGCACTGGCCAGTCTCGCCGCGCGCCTGGACGGCGAGCAACGTGCGGCGCTGGAGGAGGCGCGCCAGGCGCTGGAGGTGTATCGCCAGGCCTTCCTGAGCTTTGTCCGGGGCGGCCAACTGGCTCGTGCTGCCAAGACGCGGATGAGTCAGGTGGCGGGCATGGTCGCGCAGCAGCTGGATACGCAGCGCGCATTGCGCAGCGGGGCCTATGCAGAAACCCGGCGGCAGCTCCACGAAGCGCTGGGGCTGCTGGCGCTCCTGGCCTTACTGGTCAGTGCCGGGGCGGCGCTGGCGATTCATCGGGCACTGGTCGTGCCGCTGCGGCGCATGCTGGCCCTGGCGCGGCGTATCGCCGGCGGGGATCTCGGCGAAATGGCGGCCCCGCCTGCGCGGCGCGATGAACTGGGGCAGTTGCAGGATGCTGTGGGAGAAATGCTCGCTGCTCTGCGCATGCTGGTGGGCCGCATCGGTGGCGATGTCGATCAACTGGATGGCGCCGCCAGCACCCTGGTGGCGATGGTCGGGCGCACGGCGGCGGGGGTGAGCGCGCAGCGCCAGCAGGCCGAGCGGGTCGCCGAGGCCATGGCGGACATGACGCGCTCGGCGGCGCAGGTCAGCGAGCAGGTGGCCGGCAGCGGTGCGGTGCTGGCCGATGCGGGCGCCCTGATCCACGAGGGGGATGCGTTGGTGCGCCAGGCCAGCGAGAGCCTGGAACACCTCGCTGCGGAAATGCGCGCCAGCGCCGGATCGATGCAGGTACTCAAGGCGCAGAGCGAGGCTATCAATGGTGTGCTCGACGTGATCAATGCTCTGGCCGAGCAGACCAACCTGCTGGCGCTGAACGCTGCTATCGAGGCGGCGCGGGCCGGTGACCATGGTCGCGGTTTCGCCGTGGTCGCCGACGAGGTGCGCGCCCTGGCCAGTCGCACCCGCGCTTCGACCGGGGAGATTGAGGCGATGATCCAGCGCCTCGGCGAGCTGACCCGGGCTACCGCTGATGGGCTGGCAGGCAGTCAGCGGCTGACCGAGGAGGGCGTCGAGCGGGCGGGACGGGCGACCGGGGTGCTGGCGGCTATCACCGCCGCGATGGCACGGGTCGAGCGCAGCGGGCGGAACATCGCCGAGGCGTCCGCTATGCAGCAGGCCGTGGCGCGCCAGGTCGACGAGGCGGTGCTGCAAGTGGCGCGTGTGGTGGAACAGAACGCCGAGGACTGCCGGCGCCTGGAGTCGGCCACGGACAGCCTGCAGACCTTGGGGGCGAGCCTGGGCGAGGCGGTCCGCGCCTTCCGTGGCGCGCGCTGAGGCTCAGGCGAGGACCGGTGAGTCCGGCCGCTGTACGATCTGCGCCAGCTTCTGGCGCAACCAGCGCAGCATGGGGTCGCGGTCCAGGCTGCGGTGCCAGCTCATGTATTCCTGCATCGCGGGTAGCTCCACTGGCGGCGGCAGGATGCGCAGCGGCAGGTTGCGCGCATAGAGCCGCGCGAGGCGGCTGTGCATGGTGGCGATGCGCTGCGTGCCGACGACCAGTTGCGGCAGGGTGTTGAAGTCGTGGGTGATGACTTCGAGCCGGCGCTTGCAGCCGTACTGGGACATGAACCACTCCTCGATGCCCGGCGTGCGGCTGCGCCCGAACGCGACGCCCACGTGACCCATGTCCAGGTATTGTTCCAGCGTGATCCGCTCGCCGATGCTGTCGTTGTCTGCCCACACCACACAAACGTGCTGCTCTTCGAACAGCAGCTCGGAAGGGTGTTCTTTCACGATGTAGTGCTCGGGCGCGATCATCAGGTCCACCTCGCCGCGCATGAGCATCTCGACGGCGGTTTCGCCGGGGCTGATCAGCTCGAAGGTCATCAGCGGCGCTTCCTGGTTGATCTCTCGGATCACTTCGGCGAACACCACGCTGATCAGATAGTCCGACGCCATGATGCGGAAATGCCGCTTGCTCTCGGCGATGTCGTAGACCGGCTTGGCGGTGATGGAGGTCTGGATTTTCAGCAGGACTTCGCGAACCGGGATCTCCAGTTCCTTGGCCAGGGGGGTGGGCATCATCTTGCGTCCCACCTGCACCAGCAGATCGTCCTCGAAGTAGGTGCGCAGGCGCCCCAGCACGCCGCTGGTGGCTGATTGGGTCATGTGCAGGCGGGCGGCGGCGCGGGTGATGTTCTGCTCTTCCAGCAGCACATCCAGCGCCACCAGGAGGTTCAGGTCCAGGTGTTTGAAGCGCATGGCAGCAGGCTCTTGTTGTATTTATTTTCGCGATACCCTGCATCCCGACTAACGATTAGTCAAATTGTTCCCGCCTTCCTAGCCTGTGCTCCCAAGGGGCGCTCACCGGCTGCCGTGCTGCCTGCCGAGCCTGCGCGGCCCCTACTGAGAAAACCTTCCCGCCCGGGCCACCGCGCTCGCGTTCGCCCGTGCGCCAACAACAAGAACAAGGATTCATCCATGAGCGATATCAGCAAGGTACTCATCGTCGGTGGTGGCATCGGTGGACTCTGCGCGGCCATCGCGCTGTGCCGCCAGGGCGTGTCGGTCGACCTGGTGGAAATCAAGTCCGAGTGGACCGTCTACGGCGTTGGCATCATCCAGCAGAGCAACGTGGTGCGGGAGATGGCCCGTCTCGGCGTACTCGACCGTTACCTGGATGCCGCCTATGCCTTCGAGGATGTCGGCATCTACGACTTGCAGGGTAATGCCCTGGCTCGTATTCCCGGCCAGCGCCTGGCCGGCCCGGAGTATCCGGCCAACGTCGGGATTTCGCGCCTGGCGCTCCACCAGGTGCTGAGCGAAACGGCCATCGAGTTGGGCGCGCAGGTACGCCTCGGCCTCAGCGTGGAACGCCTTGAGCAGGACGTCGACGGCGTGGACGTGACCTTCACCGACGGCAGTGCCGGGCGCTACGACCTGGTGGTAGGAGCCGACGGCGTGTATTCGAAGATTCGCGGCATGCTCTTCGGCGACACCTATACGCCGCGCTTCACCGGCCAGGCCGTGTGGCGCTACAACTTTCCGCGCCACCCCTCCATCGACCACCTGGCCAGCTACACCGGCGCCGAGGGCAATGCCGGCCTGGTGCCCCTGGCCGATGACCTGATGTACATGTTCTCCACCTCCCACGAGCCGGGTAACCCCTGGCACGAGCCCAAGGATTTCGCCGACCTGATGCGCGACCGCATCCAGCACATCGGCGGCCTGGTGGGCGAGCTGCGCGAGCAGATCACCGACAGCAGCCAGGTGGTCTACAAACCGATGGAAGTGGTGTTCGTCGACGAGCCCTGGTTCAGGGGCCGCGTCCTCCTGATCGGCGACGCCGCTCACGCGACCACCCCGCACCTGGGGCAGGGCGCCGGCATGGCCATCGAAGATGCGTTGGTGCTGAGCCTGGAACTGGCCGGCGAAGGCTCGCTGGAGGCGCGCCTGAACCGCTTCATGGCGCGTCGTTTCGAGCGCTGCAAATACATCAGCGAGAACTCCATCCTCGCCGGTGATCGCGAGATGGCGCAGGACCGCAGCTTCGACCGTATCGGCCTGACCAAGGCGATGCTCAAGCTCACTGCCGAGCCCATCTGAAGGCCGTGGTCGGTCGTCGGACCGGCGGTCTCACCTGTCTTTTCCACGTTCCACACCCGGCCTGGCCGGGTGCTAAGCCGCGCTCTTTCCACGAGGTCAGCGTCCATGATTGAGGTCAGGGTCACCTGCAAACACCCGGAAGCCGAGGGCATCTTCAGCTTCGAACTCGCTCGTGCCGATGGCGGTCCGCTGCCGCCGTTCAGCGCTGGGTCACATGTCGACGTGCATCTACCCGGCGGGCAGGTGCGTCAGTACTCGCTGTGCAACCACCCGGACGAGCAGCACCGCTATCAGATCGCCGTGCTGCTGGACCCGTCGTCCCGGGGCGGGTCGCGTGCCATGCACGAGCAGGTTGAGGCTGGCAGCCACATCCGCATCAGCGAACCGCGCAACCTGTTCCCGCTAGTACACGGCGCGCGGCGCACACGGCTGTTCGCCGGCGGTATCGGCATCACCCCGATCCTCTGCATGGCCGAGCGCCTGGCCGCCACCGGGGCGGCATTCGAGATGCACTACTGCAGCCGCTCGGCGGAACGTACCGCGTTTATCGAGCGCATTCGCGAATCGGCGTTCGCCGCGCAGGTGACGTTCCATTTCGACGGCCAGCGGCTGCAGGCGGCCGAGGTGCTGGCGGGTTACGCCGATGGCGATCATCTCTACGTCTGTGGCCCCAGCGGCTTCATGGCCCACGTGCTGGAGGAAGCGCGCTTGGCGGGCTGGCCGGAGTCGAGCCTGCACCGCGAATACTTCGCCGCCGAGCCGCAGGATCATGCGGATGACGGGGCCTTCGAAGTGCAACTGGCCAGCGATGGACGCTGCTTCCAGGTCCCGGCGGATCGCAGCGTGGCTGACGTGCTACTGGAGGCGGGGATCGACCTGCCGCTGTCCTGCGAGCAGGGCATTTGTGGTACCTGCCTGACCCGCGTGCTGGAGGGTGAACCGGAACACCGGGACCTGTTCCTCACGACGGAGGAACAGGTGCGCAACGATCAGTTCACGCCTTGCTGCTCGCGCTCGCGCAGCCCGCGCCTGGTGCTGGATCTCTGAGCCTTGATGCCAGGCCCGGGCTCGCGGGTGGATGTGAAAAGCGACATTCACCCTACGGATTCGGTAACGGGCCGATGGCGGAGGCGATCACCGCCGCTTCGGTCTGCTCGCGGGTCAGCGAGCCCAGCATGTAGGGCTTGAGCATGTTGCTCTGGCGCAGGCGCGCGTAGCCGTAGAGGGTCGACCACATGGCGATCAGGCGCGCCTGCAGGCGGTCGTCGTCCGTCTCCTCCAGTGCTTCGCGCAGCGACGCCGCGATCCCCATATAGACACTTTGGAGCAGGCTGCCCAGCTCGTCTTCGTCCTCGGCCTGCTGCAACAGACCCGAGTCGTACATCAGCAGGAACAGCCCCGGCTGCGCCTCGGCGAAGGCGAGGAAGGCGCGGCAGGCCGCCCGCGCTTTGTCCTGCGCCGTGCCCGTACCCGCTGCCACCTCGCGGTGGGCTTCCAGCAAGCGGCGGAACCCTTCGCTCGCGCAAGCGCGCAACAGCGCATCACGGTCGGCAAAGTGCCGGTAGGGCGCGCCCCTGGAAACTTCCAACACCTGTGCCAGATCGCGTAGCGACAACCCCTGGTAGCCGTTCTGTTCAACCGCGTCGAGGGCGGCGTCGATCAGCGATTGACGCAGGTTTCCGTGGTGATAAGCACGTGTTTCGTTCATGGATAAAGCCATTGACCGGAGTGGGGGGGATGACTAATGTGAGCGATGCTTACATGATCTTCGATCAGTCGTCCCTCGAGTCTGTTCGCCGCAGCCACGGCGCAAAGGCGTGAGCATATCAGGGGGACGGGTTATCGATGCAGACAACCCTGTCGAAACGCCCATGAGGACAAGAACAAGATGAACTTCCTGAACAACGCCTGGTATGTCGCTGCCTGGGATGATGAGGTCAAACCTGGCGAACTCTTCGCCCGGACCCTCCTGAACGAATCCGTGCTCTTCTTCCGCGATAAGGCGGGCAAGGTGCAGGCCATCCACAACCGCTGCCCGCATCGCTTCGCCCCGCTGTCCATGGGCAAGTTGTGCGGCTCCCACGTGCAATGCGCCTATCACGGCCTGGAGTTCGACGGCAGCGGCGCCTGCATCCGCAATCCCCACGGCGAAGGCGCGATTCCGCGCGCGGCGAAGGTCCGCTCCTATCCGGTGGCGGAGAAGTACAGCGTCATCTGGATCTGGATGGGCGACGCCGTTGCAGCGGATGAAGCGCTGATCCCGGACTTCGGCTGCATGGACCCGTCGCGCGCCTACGTCGCCAAGCGCTATTTGCACGCGCGCGCGAACTACGTGCTGGAGTCGGACAACATTCTCGATCTGTCGCATATCCAGTACCTGCATCCGGGCACCTTGGGCAGCAGCGATGTCAGCCGCGCCATTACTCGCGTCGAGCAGCAGGGCGATACCGTCTGGTCTTACCGCCAGACCGTCGCCGAGATCATGCCGGACTTCCTGTACGCGGCCATGGGTATCCCCCACGGCACGTCGGTGGATCGCTGGATCGATGTGCGCTGGGACGCGCCGGCCAACATGCTCCTGATCGCCGGGGCGGTACCCACCGGCCGCCCGCGTGCCGAGGGCCGGGAAACGCCGTTGCCGCACCTGTTCACTCCGGAAACCGAGACCACCACTCACTACTGGTTCTCCTTCCCCATCCCTCGGGAGATGGGCGAGCTGGGGGAGCAGATCGCCGAGCAACAGGTTTCCGCCCTCAACCTGCCGTTCAGCACCGAGGACCTGCCCATGCTTGAAGCCCAGCAGCGGATGATCGGCGACGCCGATTTCTGGTCCCTCAAGCCGATCCTGCTGCCCGGTGATGCCGCGGCGGTGCGCGCGCGCCGTGTGCTGGACAAGCTGATCGCCGACGAGCAGGCGGCTCAGATCAGCATGAGCGTGGTGCAGGGCTGAGTATCCCTTCTGGCGATACCTCGCATCTCCAATCGCGATTGGTTGGGCCGGCGAGGGCCGTGGCAGCCTGCGCCCTCACTTGAGACTCAGAGACGGGCCGTGCTTCAGGACATGACATTTCTCTGCCACGAGGGTCACTTGGAAGAGGGCATTGCGCGGGGCTTCGATCCCTGGAGCGAGGGGCGCGACAGCGTGCTCGCCCTGCGCTGGCGGGGGCAGGTGCGGGTTTACCGCAACCTGTGCCCGCACCTGGCTGTCGCCATGCAGTACCGCAAGGATCGCTTCATGTCCGGCGACGGCCAGTACATCGTCTGCTTCGCCCATGGCGCGCTGTTCCGGCCCGACAACGGCTTTTGCGTACTCGGCCCCTGCCTGGGGCAGTCGTTGCAGGCACTGGATGTGCGGGAGGCCGATGGCGGCCTGTGGCTGGACGAGACCCGCAGTGCGGCCCGGGAAGGAGCGCCTCCATGCGTTTCCACGGTCTCGACCTGAACCTGCTGGTGGTGCTCGATGCGCTCGTCGTCGAGCAGCACGTTACCCGCGCCGCTACCCGCCTGCACCTGACGCAATCGGCGGTGAGCGCCGCCCTTGGCAGACTGCGGGAGCATTTCGCAGATTCGCTGTTTGTCCTGGTCGGTGGTCGGATGCTGCCGACGGCGCTGATGCAGCGATTGCATCCGCGCATCCAGGGCGTTCTGGAGGGCGCACGGGGAATTGCTTTCGCCAATGCCGGTTTCGAGCCACGGGAAACCCGGCGGCGCTTTCGCATCATGGCTTCGGACTATGTGATCGCCGTGCTCATGCCGACGTTCCGACGCCGCCTGGCGGACCTAGCGCCGCAGGTCGACCTGCAACTGCTCACCCTGCTACCGCAGCGTGGCGCCGAGCCGGGTAGCCTGGTGGACGAGGCCCTGGAGCATCGCCATTGCGACCTGGTGATCCTGCCTCATGCACACCGCTCCACACGGCATCCTGAGCAGCCGGTGTTCGAGGATGGATTCAGTGTTATCGCCTGTCGCGACAATCCCGATGTGGCGAGAGGGCTGACCCTGGAACGCTACCTGGTTTCGCCCCACGTGGTGCGCGAGACGGGGGCAAGCGCCCTGGGCAGCATGGAGGCGGAGTTCCTCGCCAGCCAGGGCCTGGAACGACGGGTGACGGTAGCCGTGGAACAGTTTGGACTGGTCCCTGAGTTCGTAGTTGGCGGGCCTTGCCTGGCTACCCTGCACAGTCGATTGGCAACGCTTTACGCGAGCCGCTTCCCGCTGAGGTTGCTGGCGCCGCCGCTCGTGTTCCCGCCCACCGCCCAGGTGATGCAGTGGCACGCCTATCAGGATGGCGATCCGGCGTTGGCCTGGTTGCGTCAGCTGCTGCTGGAGGCGGCCGCCTGACTCCCGCGCTATCAATTTTCGTCATGGCCTGCGACCACTATCTTTCACTTCCTCGCGCTTGGGGCGCTGGGTAGCGTGACGGCACGACAACAAGAGACCCGACCGCCATGCCCAGACTCCACGTTCACTGCAAGACGCTCTTCACCGGTCTGGAAGACCTTGTCCGCCACGATCAGGCGCTGACTATCGAAGACGGTCTGTTCACCTATGTTGGTCCCCGCGATGGCGTGCCGCAGCCCTTGCCCGGCGAGCAAGTGATCGACACCGGCGAGTACTTCGTCATGCCCGGCCTAGTGGACGTCCATACCCATCTGGTGTTCGGCAATGCCAAGAGCGAGGAAGACATCGATCTGCACGTCTCGCCGGAATTCCGTGCGCTGCGGGGGTTGTTCTTCACCCAGCACGTGCTTGCCGCCGGTTACACCTCGGTGGTGGTGCCGGGCGACGCCGGCCAGTGCAGTATCGCCGTGCGCAATGCCATCAACGGTGGCCTGTTCAGCGGTCCGCGTATTGCCGCCAGCAGCAATGTGATTGCCAACCGGCAGAGCCTCAACGACTGGTTTCCCAGCTGGGTCGGCACCCCCGACTACTTCACCGGACGCCTCTGCGCCACCCGCGAGGAGCAGGTCGGCGAGATCCGCCGGCAGGCCAAGGATGGCGTCGACGTGATCAAGATCGCCATGGACGGGACTCACTTGCGCCCCAACGGTGAGCACATTGCCGCCTTCACCCAGGACGAGACGCACGGGATGGTCGAGGAGATCCACCGCCTCGGGAAAAAGGCGGCGGTGCATGCCTATGGCCGCGAGGCGGTGCTCTACGCGGCGAAGGCCGGGGTTGACGTGATTTTCCACGGTTTCTTCATGGACGATGCCTGCATCGAGGCGATGCTTGAGTCGGGTAGCCACCTGGCACCGACCTTCACCATGCTGGCCAATAATGTGGAGTTCGCCGAGGACTACGAACCGTCTACCCGCTGCGGCTATGCGGCGATGCAGCGGCGGGTGATCGATGTCGGCTGCCGCAACCTGCGCCGTGCCCGAGAGGCCGGCGTGCCCTTCATGACCGGTAGCGACAGCGGCTTTGCCATCACTCCTTACGGCGAATGGCATGCGCGGGAACTCGAGATCCTCGTCGACTGGCTTGGCTTCACGCCGGCGCAGGCGCTGCGCGCAGCGACCTCGGTGTCGGCGCGGATGATGCCCGCCACGCAACCGGTCGGCGCCCTCGAGGTGGGGCGTCGCGCCGACTTCATCCTGGTGGACGGCTCGCCGCTGGCCAATGTGTCGATCCTCCAGGAGCGCGAACGCATCCGCGGCGTGTACCTCGGCGGGCGGCGCGTCGACGCGCAGGTGCCGGGTTACGACCCCTTCAAGGTCAGCGATTTCAACACGCTGAAATGGTCCGAGTTGCATACCCGCCAGCGTGCCATTGAGATGGGCAAGCGCCCGGCCCGCCAACTGGTCTGAGGAGAGATTGCAATGGACCGAATGACCCTGGAAACCGCCTCCATCATGGTCGACGCCGCCTTGGTGGAGGGCCGTCGCCTGCGCTTGCAGCCGCTGTGCGTGGCGGTGCTGGACGCCGGCGGCCACCTGTTGGCGCTCAAGCGCGACGAGCGCGCGAGCCTGCTGCGCCCGCAGATCGCCAACGGCAAGGCGGCTTCCGTGCTCGGCATGGGCTTCGGTGGCCGTGAACTGGCACGGCGCGCGGCAGCCCTGCCGGCCTTCTTCAACGCCTTGAGCGACCTGTCCGGCGGCAACATGCTGCCGGTGCCGGGTGGGGTGCTCATCCGCAATCAGCGGGGGGAGTTGCTGGGCGCCATCGGCATCAGTGGCGATACCTCCGACAACGACGAACGCTGCGCCATCGCCAGTGTGCTGGCGGCGAACCTGCTGCCGGATACCGGCGAATCCTGACCCCGGCCGCAACGAAGGCGTATCCATGGCAAAGGGATTTCAGCGCCAACTCAGCGCCAAGTGCTCGAATTCGAGGCTGGCGCCTTGCGGCGACAGCCTGCGGATTCACGCCAGTTCCAGCCAGATCGGCGCATGGTCCGACGGCTTTTCCATGCCGCGCAGGTCGTAGTCGATACCGGCATCTTTCAGGCGTGCCTGCAGCGGTTGGCTGGCGAGGATCACGTCGATGCGCAGGCCGCGCTTGGGGGTGTCTTCGAAGCCGCGGCTGCGGTAGTCGAACCAGCTGAAGCGGTCATTAACCTCGGGGTTGAGCTGCCGGAAGCTGTCCACCAGGCCCCAGCTCTTCAGGCGCGCCAGCCACTCGCGCTCTTCCGGCAGGAAGCTGCACTTGCCGGTCTTCAGCCAGCGCTTGCGGTTTTCTTCGCCGATGCCGATGTCACAGTCTTCCGGCGAGATGTTGATGTCGCCCATCACCACCAGCGACTGGCTCGGCTGAAACTGCTGCTCCAGCAGTACCTGCAGGTCGGCGTAGAAGCGCTCCTTGGCCGGGAACTTGACCGGGTGATCGCGGCTTTCGCCCTGGGGGAAGTAGCCGTTCATCACGGTCACCGGGTTGCCCTGGGCATCGGCGAAGGTGCCATAGATGAAGCGACGCTGGGCGTCCTCGGCGTCGCCGGGGAAGCCCTTGGACAGCGAAAGCGGTTCCTGGCGGGAGAGCAGAGCAACGCCGTAGTGGCCTTTCTGCCCGTAGTAATGCACGTGGTAGCCGAGCTGGCGGATTTCGGCTTCCGGGAACTGCTCGTCGGAGACCTTGGTTTCCTGCAGGCCGATCACGTCGGGCTGGTGCTTGGCGATCAGCGCTTCAAGCTGGTGAGGACGTGCCCGCAGGCCATTGATATTGAAAGAAACGATCTTCATCGCGAAGGCATCCTGGCAAAAAGGCGATGCTAGCCCAAGGCAACGACCCCGGCCAGTCGCATGGCCGGGCTGGGGAACTGGTGCTAATTTCCCTCATGGCCCGATAGAACCCATAACAAATGAGGTGCCGTGAATGCCCGGTTACATCCCTACTGCGCCGGTCCAAGTGCGCATGCTGGACGGTGGCTATGCCCGCGAGGCTCGCTCCTTGCTGTACCACGCCTATCGTCATGAACCCACCTTCGCTTATCTGTTCGAGGCGGAGCGCCCGGGCTATGAGCAGCGAGTACGCGCCACGGTGCGGGAACTGGTCCAGCAGCATTTCCTGGAAGACCTGCCAGCCATTGGCTTGTTGATCGAAGAGCGCCTGGTGGGGGTCGCCCTGATCGCACCGCCTCAGCGCCGTCTGGATATCACCGAAAGCTGGGGCTGGCGCTTGCGCATGCTGCTCACCACCGGCTTCCGCTGCACGCGCCGCTACCTCGACTACCACGACGCTGTGCTCGCTTGCCTGCCGCCGGGGCCGTACCACGTGCTGCCGCTGTTGGGTATCCACCCGGAGTTCCAGGGGCGTCACCTGGGGGAGCAGTTGCTGGAAGCGCTGCACAACTGGTGCGCCGATGACGACGGCTCCCAGGGCGTGGTCCTGGATACCGGCAATGTTCGCTACCTGGAGTTCTACAAGCGCCAGGGCTACGAAGAGGTGGGGGAGGTGGCCCTTGGGCCGGTGGTCGAGCATGTGTTCTTCCACCCCAATCCACGACCTTTGATGCGCGCCAACGTCTGACAGAGCTTAAGCACGGAAAGGCCGGAACGCCGTGCTAGCATGCCGCGCATGAATTACCGCCAAGGATTGCGCGGGCCGCTGCTGCTAGGCCTGCTTTGCACAAGTAGTCTGGCGCTGGCCAAGGCCACGCTGGACGTGAAGGTCGAACCTGCCAATGCAGCGCTGAAGGCCAATATCGAGGCTTACATCGGCGCCCTTGGCGATCGCAATGAAGAGGCCCTGCGACGTTTCCGGCGTTCCGCCGAGGAGCAGGCGCACCAGGCCGCCCAGGCGCTTGGCTATTACCAGGCCGAGATCGGCAGCCGTGTCGACGGTGGCAAGGACCCTGCTCTGCATGTGCTGGTGGTGCCCGGCGAGCCGGTACGCCTGCGCAACGTCGTGGTGAGGATTGATGGCGAGGCCAGCGCTCTCGTGGCCTTTCGCGTCCCCGAAAGCAAGGCGCTGAAGCAGGGCGCCCAGCTCAATCACGGCGCCTATGAGGATGCCAAGAAGCTGATCCAGAACCAGGCCCTGCGCTACGGCTTCTTCGACGGACGCTTCACCCGGCAGCGGCTGGACATCGACCCGCGCGCTGGCGTCGCCGATATCGAGCTGGTCTATGAAAGCGGCCCACGTTACAGCCTGGGCGCGGTCAGTTTCGACGGCGACACACCTTTCGACCCAGACCTGCTGGCGCGACTGGTGCCGTTTCCGGTCAACACGCCCTACGACTCCGACCAGGTCGCCAAGCTCAGCCAAAACCTCCAGGCCAGCGGCTACTTCGATGAAGTGCGGGTGGATGCCAGCCCGGTGAAGGGTGCCGGCCGGCTGATACCGGTCAAGGTCAAGCTGGCGGCCGTGAAGCCGCGCACCGTGGGGCTGGGGGTCGGCATTTCCACCGACGTGGGACCTCGCGCCCGAGCCAACTGGACTCGCCACTGGATCAACCCCCAGGGCCATCGTTTGGGTGCGGAGACCGAAGTTTCCCCGGTACGACAGAACGTCGGCACCTGGTACGAGATACCCCTGGACCCGCCCCTTACCGACACCCTGCGATTTTCCACCGGTTTGCAGCGGGAGAACCTGGTGGATGTCGATAGCCGCCGTTTTACCCTCGGTGGCCAGTGGCAGTCCAAGCTGCCCAGCGACTGGCAGCGGGTGGTGTCGTTGCGCTGGGAGCAGGAGACCTTCGACTTCGGTGACGGCAGCGACGATGGTCGCAGCAGCTTCCTGATTCCCGGGATCAGTTACGGCGTGACCCGCAGCGACAACAAACTCGATCCCAATCGCGGCTATTCGCTGCAGTTCGATGTGCGTGGCGCCAAGGAGGGCATCCTCTCCGACACCGATTTCACCTACGCCAGCGCCATGGCCAAGGGACTCTACACGCTGCCTGGCGGCCATCGCGTGCTGGGCCGTGTGCAGGCCGGCGGGATTGCCACGACCGACTTCGATGCCATTCCGCCGTCCCTGCGCTTCTTCGCCGGTGGTGACCAGAGCGTGAGGGGTTACGACTACCAGACCCTCTCTCCGGAAGACAGCAATGGCAAGAAGGTGGGCGGCCGCTACCTGCTGGTGGGGAGTGCCGAATACCAGTACCCCCTCACAGAAAAATGGCGTTTGGCAGCCTTCGTCGACCGCGGCAACGCCATGGACTCTCTCAACGCGGCCATGAAGACGGGCGCTGGCCTGGGCGTGCGCTGGGTCTCGCCGGTGGGGCCGATTCGCCTGGACGTGGCGAAGGCGCTGGATGACCCGGGGGGCTATCGCATCCACTTCTCCATGGGGCCGGAACTGTGAGGCGCGCGCTGAAATTTGGCCTCGCAGGGCTGGCTGCCGTCCTGGCGGGCATCGTGGCGATTCCGGCCGTGCTGCTGTTCACGGAGGTCGGTGGGCGCTGGTTGCTGGGCCACGTACCTGGGCTCGAGGTGGACGGCTTCAGTGGCACGCTCGGGGGGCGGTGGAGCGCGACGCGCCTGTCCTGGCAGCAGGATGGCACCGTCCTGAAGCTGGATGCGCCACGGCTGGATTGGTCGCCCGCCTGCCTGATGCGTCGCACCCTCTGTATCAACGAACTGGCCATCGAGAGCATCCAGCTCGATCTGCCGCCGTCGAAATCCGACGAAGCGACCGGCCCGATCAGCCTGCCGGAGTTGCGCCTGCCGCTGGCGCTGGAGGTCGGGCAAGTGCGCGTCGGTCGCTTCGTCCTCGATGGCAGCGATCAGTTCCAGCAACTGGACCTGGTGGCGCGCTGGCGGGCGGATGGCCTGCAGCTGGAGCGCCTCAGCCTGCGGCGCGACGAACTTTCGCTTGAACTGCAAGGTTCCCTGCGCCCCGAAGGCGATTGGCCAATGACAGTGCAGGGCAGCCTGCAGTTGCCCGCGCCGGGCGAGGGGCCCTGGAGGCTGGCGCTGAAGGCGAAGGGCGATCTGCAGGGCGTGCTCACGCTCCACGCCGACAGCAGCGGTTACCTCAATGGGCGCCTGGACGGCGAGCTCCGCCCGCTGGCAGACAACCTGCCGGCTAGCGCTACGTTGCGGGCCGATGGCTTCAAGGCCAGCGCCGGCTTGCCGGATACCCTGGTCCTCAATCAGGTGGAGCTGACCGCAAAAGGCGACCTCAAGGACGGCTATGCCGTACTGGGGAAGACCAGCCTGCCGGGGGAAGGCGGCGCCGTGGCACTGGGCCTGGATGGCCGGGTCGATGCCCGGGGTGCGGATATCCGGCAGCTTCTGCTCACGGGCGAGCCGCAGCAGACCCTGGCGTTGCAGGGACGGGTCGACTGGCAGCGGGAGCTCGCCATCGACAGCCGCCTGCAATGGCGCGACTTCCCCTGGCAACGTCTGTTCCCCCAGGAACAGCCGCCACCCGTGGAATTGCACCAGTTGGACGCCGAGGTGCGTTACGCCGGCAGTCGCTATGACGGCAAGTTCGACGCCCGCCTCAAGGGGCCGGCCGGTCACTTCAGCGTCGGCAGCCCGGTGGCGGGTGACCTGGCCAGCGTCACTCTGGCCGATCTGCAACTCAAGGCCGGGCAGGGCCGGGCCCAGGGTCGGGTGAAAATCGATTTCGCCAGTGGCTTCGGCTGGGACAGCCAGTTGGCCTTGAGCGAGCTCGACCCTTCCTACTGGCTGGCCGAGTTGCCGGGCAAGCTGGCCGGTAATCTGCAATCCAGGGGCGCCTGGCGTGACCAACGCCTGGACCTGAATGCCAATCTCGATCTCAAGGGCCAGCTGCGGGGCCAGCCTGCACTGCTCCAGGCCAAGGCAGAAGGAGCGGGCGAACGATGGCAGCTCCATGCGCTGCAGGTGCGCCTGGGCGACAACAGGATCGAAGGCCGGGGCCAGTTGGACCAGAAGCTCAGCGGCCGCCTCGACCTGGTCCTGAATCGCCTGGGCCAGCTCTGGCCGAAGCTGTTCGGTAAGGTCCAGGGCCGCCTCGACCTGGCCGGCACGCTGCAGGCACCGCAAGGCAAGCTGGCGCTGACCGGCGAACGCGTGGGGCAGGGCGACAACCGCCTCGACAGACTCAAGCTGGATGCCCAGTTGGACGCTGCCCAGCGTGGCCGTGTGCAACTGCAGGCGGACGGCTTGGCGTCTGGCGACAACGAATTCGGGACCCTGACAGCGGAAGGCTCAGGTGATCGTGTTCGTCAGCAACTGGAACTCAACCTCAAGGGGGCCATGCTCGACCTGTTGCTGGCCCTGGACGGCAAGCTGGAGGGCGGCAACTGGCGCGGGCGGCTGGCGCAGGGCGAGGTCCAGGCCGGCGGTCAGGACTGGCGCCTGGAAGCACCGGCGCGGCTGGAACGGCTGGCCGACGGCAAGCTGATCTTCGGCGCGCATTGCTGGCGCTCCGGGCCGGCGAGCCTATGCGGCGGCGAGCAGCGCCTGATGCCTGAGCCGAAGCTGGACTACCGCCTGCGCGACTTCCCCCTGGCCAGCCTGGCGCGCTGGCTGCCCGACGACTTCGCCTGGCAGGGCGAGCTGAATGCCGATCTCAAGCTCGACTTACCGGCCAGCGGCCCCAGCGGTCGCATTACCCTGGACGCCGGCAGCGGGGTGCTGCGACTGAAGGAGGAGGATCGCTGGGTCGACTTCCCCTACCAGCGCCTGCTGTTGGACAGCACCCTGCGCCCGCAACGCATCGACAGCCAGCTGAGTTTCCAGGGCCAGGGCCTCGGTGAATTGCAACTGGACGCACAGATCGATCCGCGCCCGGCGAACAAACCGTTGTCCGGTCAGTTCCGTCTGGATGGGCTGGACCTCGCCGTGCTGCGCCCGTTCGTGCCCAAGGTGGAAACGCTGGAAGGCCGCTTGCAAGGGGCCGGCAGCCTGAGCGGCACCCTGCAGGCGCCCTATGTACTGGGCAACTTGCGTCTGGCCGATGGCCGCATCGGCGGTGGCGACCTGCCCATGAGCTTCGAGTCCCTCGGCCTCGATGCGCGTATCGCTGGCGAAAGCCTCGAGTTGAGCGGGCAGTGGCGCAGCGGCGACCAGGGGCAGGGCAGCCTGTCGGGCAACCTGGCCTGGGCCCGTGGCCTGGACCTCGACCTGGCGCTACGTGGTTCGCGCCTGCCGCTGGTGGTGGAACCGTACGCGAACCTGGACGTGGAACCCGACCTTCGCATCGGGCTCGCCAGTGGCCGTCTGGCGCTGACCGGCAAGGTGCTGGTGCCGCGCGGCAAGATCAAGGTACGCGAGCTGCCGCCCCAGGCAGTCAAGGTCTCACCGGATGCGCGCCTGGTGGGCGAGCAAGACGCTGAGCAGCAGCCGCTGGAAATGGCCATGAACGTGGACGTGGAAGTCGGCCAGGATCGCCTGCAGTTCTCCGGCTTCGGCCTGACCGCGGACCTCCAGGGCCATCTCAAGGTCGGCGACAACCTCACTGGAAACGGGGAGCTGGTACTGAAGAACGGTCGTTATCGTGCCTATGGCCAACGCCTTGACCTGCGCCGCGCGCGCCTGCTGTTCGCCGGTCCGCTGGACCAGCCCTATCTGGACGTTGAAGCCGTCCGCACGGTGGGTGACGTCACCGCCGGCTTGCGCCTGAATGGCCGTGCCGACGAGCCCAGCACCGAAGTCTTCTCCAATCCAGCCATGAGTCAGGAACAGGCGCTGTCCTACCTGATTCTTGGCCGGCCATTGAACAGCAGCGAGGGCGACGGTAACGCAGTGGGCCGAGCCGCTCTGGCCATGGGTCTGTCCGGTAGCGCGCCGCTGACCAGCGAGCTGGCTCAGCGCCTCGGCCTCAAGGATCTGCAGCTCGATGACGACGGCGCCCTGGGGCAGATCACCGATCGCCTGAGCATCCGCTACGGCCTCGGCGTGGTGGATTCCACCAGCGTCGTGGCGCTGCGCTACGAGCTGACCAAGCAGCTCTACCTGGAAGCCGCCAGTGGTCTGGCCAGTTCGCTTGATCTGTTCTACAAGCGGGATTTCTGAGGTAGGAGACTGCTTTTCTGTCTGGCGGAAATGGCCTGGGATCGTGCTAGCATCCGCGCCGCGGCATGCCTCGGACCTTTCCAGTGCCCGTCCCGCAGTCCCTATGTTCCGGTTGGCGACGTCACCCGTTGCCACTGCGTCATGGAATGATCCCGATGCCTACCGGCAACGGGATTCCGAACCTGGAGTCGGCTACAGCCGCTCCTTCGAACAAGAAGAAAGGAGCCCTCTATGGAATCCATCCAATATCTGGTGAATCAGATCAACGGCCTCGTCTGGGGCCCACCCATGCTGGTGGCCATCCTCGGTACCGGCCTGTTCCTCATGGTTTTCCTGCGTTTCATGCCGTTGTTGCGTATCGGTACCGGTTTCCGCCTGTTGTGGCGGGGACGTGTCAAGAGTGACGACGAAAGCGGTGAGATCAGTCCGTTCCAGGCGCTGATGACCTGCCTGGCCGCCACGGTCGGTACCGGTAACATCGCCGGTGTCGCTACCGCCATCTTCCTCGGTGGGCCGGGTGCGCTGTTCTGGATGTGGTGCACTGCGCTGGTCGGCATGGCCACCAAATATTCGGAAGTCGTGCTGGCGGTGCACTACCGCGAGAAGGACGAGCGCAACGAGCATGTCGGCGGCCCGATGTATGCCATCAAGAATGGCCTGGGAAAGAAGTGGCTCTGGCTGGGCACCGCCTTCGCGATCTTCGGCGGCCTGGCCGGTTTCGGCATCGGTAACATGGTGCAGGTCAACAGCATGGCCCATGCCCTGGAAACCACCTTCGACATCCCGCTCTGGGCGACCGGCGTTGCCACCATGGTAATCACCGGCCTGGTGATCCTGGGCGGCATCCGCCGCATCGGTAAGGTGGCCGAGGCGCTGGTGCCCTTCATGTGCGTCACCTACATCATCGCTTCGCTGGTGGTGCTGGCGATCAATGTCGACGCCATTCCCGGCGCCTTCTCGCTGATCTTCACCCATGCCTTCAGCCCGGCCGCAGCCACCGGTGGCTTTGCCGGCGCGGCGGTGATGGCGGCCATTCGCTTCGGTGTCGCCCGAGGTATCTTCTCCAACGAGGCGGGCCTCGGCACCGCCGGTATCGCCCAGGCCGCCGGCACCACCAACAGCCCGGTGCGTTCCGGCCTGATCGGCATGCTCGGTACCTTCATCGACACCCTGATTATCTGCACCATGACTGGCCTGGTGATCATCTGCTCCGGCGTCTGGACCAGTGGGCAGAGCGGTGCGGCCTTGTCCGCGGCGGCCTTCGAATCGGCGCTGCCCGGCTTCGGCGCAATCATCCTGAGCATCGCCCTGGTGATCTTCGCCTATACCACCATCCTGGGCTGGAGTTACTACGGCGAGCGTTGCTGGGAGTTCCTGGTCGGCACCAAGGCGATCCTGCCGTTCCGCATCCTCTGGGTGCTGGCGATTCCCTTCGGCGCCGTGGCGCAGCTGGATTTCGCATGGCTGGTGGCCGATACGCTGAACGGCCTGATGGCTCTGCCGAACCTGCTCTCGCTGCTCCTGCTGAGCCCCGTCGTGGTGAAGCTGACCCGTGAGTACTTCGCCAGGGATCGTCTGGTGGTGAGCGTTTCCTGACTTTAGGGTCAGGACTTTTGCCGCGTGCCGTGCTTAACTTGGCGTCTTCGTACAACCACACCTCAAACAAGGATCCATGCAATGGCTCAAGTAACCCTCAAGGGCAATCCGATCAACGTCGACGGCCAGCTGCCGCAACAGGGCCAGCAAGCCCCGACCTTCAGCCTGGTCGGCAGCGACCTGTCCGACGTGACCCTGGCCAGCCTGAGCGGCAAGCGCAAGGTGCTGAACATTTTCCCGAGCGTCGACACCCCGACCTGCGCCACCTCCGTGCGCAAGTTCAACGTCGAGGCCAGCAAGCTGGCCAACACGGTGGTGCTGTGCATCTCCGCTGACCTGCCGTTCGCCCAGAAGCGTTTCTGCGGTGCCGAAGGCCTGGACAACGTGATCAACCTATCCACCATGCGCGGCGCCAATTTCCTCAAGGACTACGGCGTGGCCATCGCCAACGGCCCGCTGGCCGGCATCGCCGCCCGTGCGGTCGTGGTACTGGATGAGAACGACAAGGTGCTGCACAGCGAGCTGGTCGGCGAGATCGCTGACGAGCCGAACTACGCAGCGGCCATCGCTGTCCTGTAAGGCACGATGAAATGAAGAAGGGAGGCCAATGGCCTCCCTTCTTCATTTTCTGGCCGGCGTCGCCCCCGGATTTCATCCGGGCTACCGATCGGTAGGGTGGATAGCGCTTTTCTATCCACCATCGAGGCCAGGCCGGGCACCGATGGTGGACCGGTGAGGCGTGGTCCACCCTACGCGAGTCCGTGCCGGTCTCAACCTATAACGTCAGCTTCAACCTTCCGCTCAGCACGCCGGGCAGCAGCGCCGACCAGGTCTGGCGCTCGCCATAGGTGCTGCTCGACAGCCGCAGCTGGCGCTCCTGGGTCAGGGCTTCGAGCTGGTCGCCGAGGACGCTGTAGAGGCTGTCGTCGAAGCGCATGGTGTCCACGGGTGCCTGGATCTCGCCGTCTTCCACCCAGAAGGTGGCGAAGCGGGTCATGCCGGTCATGCGTGCGGCGGGCAGGTCCGACCAGTTCAGGTACCAGAGATTGCCGATGTAAAGGCCTGTGCCCAGGCGTTCCAGTACGCTGTCCAGGGGCATGTTGCCGGCGCCCATCACCAGCGACTGGGTGGCTTCATTGGCGTCGGCGCAGTTCGCTGCCAGGCCGTATTCGCGGGCGCTGCGGGGGTAGATCAGTTGCCCGGTCATCATCCCGTTGCGGATCAGGGCCACGTCGCTGCGTGGCGCACCTTCCGGGCCGAAAGCCGGGGCGAGGGCGCCGGCTACCTGCTCGTCCAGGTTCAGCAGCGGGCTGAAGCGGGCGCTGCCATCCTGCAGGCGTTGCAGGGGGCTTTCCTTGTTGGCCAGGGCGCGGGCGGAGAAGCCGGTCCAGGACAGCATGCCCAGTACTTCGTCGAGTGCCGCCGGGGCCAGGTAGGCGCGGTAGTCGCCGGGTTGCAGGTGGCGAACCGGCTTGCCCAGGTGCTCCAGTTGCTGGCGTGCATGGGCGAAGCGGCTGGCGAATTCGGCGCCGTCCCAGTGCGAGCCGGCGTAATCGGCTTTCACGGCCTGATGGTTGGCGTGGAACAGGCTCCAGTCGAAATTGAAACAGTGCGCAGCGTGCCAGCCGAAGGCGCCAAAACTGTTGGCCAAGCCACGGTACAGCGGGCCGGAGGCGTAGATGCCCACCAGGTCGAGGCCGTTGGCGACGGCGTCGATCTCGGCCAGCACGCTGGCGCAGTCGGGGAGGGCGGTTTCGTCTGTTGCACGCCGATGCCAGGCGGAGCGTTCCAGTTGCAGGTATGGGTCCGGTGGCAACTGCCCAATGACCAGTCGCAGTTGCACCAGCCCCTCGGCCAGGTGCTGGCGGTCGCTTTCCAGGCCACCGCTGAGGGTGACGGCGATCTCCGCGCTGCGGTCGTCACGGATCAGCCGCACGCGCCCGATGGCCTGGGTCACGTGGCCGGCCTGGCGTACCCGGGCCTTGTTGAAGCGAATGAACTCGGACTCCTCGGCGCTGTACCAGAGGCTGAAGTCCTCGCCGGCCTGCAGGCTGTCGCGCAGGCTTTCGGCCAGGGCGGTAAAGCGGGATTCTGCGTCGACCATCACTGGGCTCCTCCAAAGACTTCCACCTGTCTGAAGACGCATGCGGGCGCGGCATGGCCCACGCGCACCACCTGGTTGGGTTCGCCCTTGCCGCAATAGGGCGTGCCATGAACCTCGAAGGTGCCGGCGTCACCCACTGCGGCGAGGCTGCGCCAGAAGTGCGCCGATACACCACGGTAATTGGGATTCTTCACCACACCCTTGAGCTCGCCATTCTCGATCAGGCGGCCCCATTCGCAGCCGAACTGGAACTTGTTGCGGGCATCGTCGATGGACCAGGAGCGGTTGGTGCTCATCAGCACGCCGCGTTCGATGCCGCCGATCAGTTGCGCCAGGCTCTGGTCTCCAGGCTCCAGGTTGAGATTCGCCATGCGATCGATGGGGGCACGGTTCCAGTTGCTCGCCCGGCTGTTGGCGACCCCGGGCAGGCCGCTGCGTTGCTGGGAAAGCGCACCGCCCAGGGGACGCAGCAGGCGTCCGTCCTTGATGAGCATTTCCTTGCGGGCCGGCTGGCCGTCGTCATCAAAGCTGTAGCTGGCCAACTCTTCGGGGATGCCAGGGTCGAAACTGATGTTCAGCAACGCCGAGCCGTACTGGTAGCGGCCGAAATCGTCCAGGCTGATGAAGCTGGTGCCGGCATAGTTGCGCTCGTCACCGAGGATGCGGTCCAGTTCCAACGGGTGGCCGATGGATTCGTGGATCTGCAGCATCATCTGGTCCGGCATCAGCAGCAGGTCGGTGATTGCGCCGGGGGTGTTGGGTGCCAGCAGGAGTTGCAGGGCTTCGTCCGCTACCCGTGCCGCGGCGCCACCGAAGCCCAGGCGCTGAAGCACTTCGCCACCGCCTTGCTGGCCGCTGCCATAGCCGCCGAAGCTGCGCGTCTGGCTGTCGCTGCCATCGAAGGCGGTAACGCTGATGCCGGGGTAGGTGAAGCGCAGGTCCTGCCATTGCTCGGCGCCGGCGCTGTTGAGGTAGAGCTGCTCGTGCCGCTGGCTGTCCAGATAGAGGTTCCAGTTGACCAGTCGCGGGTCGCCGGGAATGCGCGCGGACTCCTCGGCGAGCAGCTCGAAGCGTTCGGCGAGGCTTGGGAAGGGCTGGTCCAGTCCTGGGGACTGATAACGGGCACTGGCTTGTGGCGGCTCCAGACGGCTCTGGTCGACCAGGGCGTAGCGGGCAATTCGCCTGGCGAGCGCCTCGGCCTTGTCCAGTGCCCGTTGCAGGCCGGCGGGACTGAGGTCGGCGGTGGCCGCATAAGCCTCTACGCCAGCCAGACGCACGCTGAGCATGGCGCCCAGGTCATGGCTCAGTGACGGTGGCTCGGCAACGCCACGGCGCAGCATGGCCTGTTCGGCGGTCTGCCGGACAATGCGCAGGGAATGGAACTCGGCGCGGGTGGTAAGGGCGGCGAAACGCTGCCTGAGATTTTCGAACACGGAACACTCCCTGGCCCGGTGAAGTCGATTCTGGCGCTGCCATCGCGTTACGGCGGCAGGTCAGTAAGCATAGTAAGTGGCGTAAGCACTAGGTAAATAGCCGGTAAATAGACTTTGCCTTCTGCTTTCAACTGCTTATCGTTCACGCTCTCGCAGACTTCGACCTGAATCATGTCCCCGATTACTGACAAGACCCCGAAATCCCGTTCCCTTCGTCACTGGCTGACCATCGCCTTCGCGTTGCTCGCGCTTCTGGTGCTGATCTGGTGGCTCTGGCCGGAAACCGCCGCCAAGCCCAGCGGCGAGGGCGGCCGGGGAGGGCCGGGCCGTCCGGGCTTTGGTGCCTTCTCAGGGCCGGTACCGGTGCGCGTGGCGACCATCACCCAGGGCGACTTCCCGGTTTACCTCAAGGCGTTGGGCACGGTGACTGCGCTGAACACGGTAAACGTGCGTGGCCGTGTCGACGGCGAGCTGGTCAAGCTGCCGTTCGAGGAAGGCCAGCAAGTCAAGGCCGGCGACCTGCTGGCGGTGATCGATCCGCGTCCGTACCAGGTCGCCTTGCAACAAGCCGAAGGCACCCTGGCGCAGAACCGCGCGCAAATGAAGAACGCCGAGATCGACCTGGCCCGCTACAAGGGTCTCTACGCCGAAGACAGCATCGCCAAGCAGACCCTGGATACACAGGAAGCCCTGGTGGCGCAGTATCGCGGCACCATCAAGACCAACGAGGCCGCGGTGGCAGAGGCCAAGCTCAACCTTGGCTTCACCCAGGTGCGCGCGCCCATCGCTGGCCGCCTTGGCCTGCGCCAGGTGGACATCGGCAACCTGGTTACCAGCGGCGATACCACGCCGCTGGTGGTCATCACCCAGACCAAACCCATCAGCGTCGCCTTCACCCTGCCCGAGGGGCAACTGCCGGCCGTGGTCGGCCCGTTCCGCGCTGGCCGATCCCTGGTGGTCGAAGCCTGGGATCGTGGTGACAAGGTCAAGCAGGCCGAAGGCGTGCTGCAGAGCCTGGACAACCAGATCGACACCACCACCGGCACCCTCAAGCTCAAGGCCCGCTTCGCCAACGAGGACGAAGCCCTCTTCCCCAACCAGTTCGTCAACATTCGCCTGCGTGCCGAGTTGTTGCAGCAGGCGGTGCTCATCCCCTCGGCTGCCGTGCAATTCGGCAGCCAGGGCACCTTTGCCTACGTGATGGACGGCGAGAAGAAGGTCAAGGTCCGCAAGCTGGAAATCGGCCCGGACGACGGCGAACGCACGGTGGTCAAGAGCGGCCTGCAACCGGGTGAGCGCGTGGTGCTGGAAGGCACCGACCGCCTGCGCGACGGCAGCGACGTAGAAGTGGTGCATGACGCGGAGGAGGTTCCCGTTCAGCCCTCCGAGCAACTCCAGGGCGCCAAGCCTGAAGGCCAGGACGCGAAAGGCGGCGTATGAACCTCTCTCGCCTGTTCATCCTGCGGCCGGTCGCCACCACCCTGAGCATGCTGGCGATCCTGCTCGCCGGCCTGATCGCCTACCGCCTGCTGCCGGTTTCCGCGCTGCCGGAAGTGGACTACCCGACCATCCGTGTCCTCACGCTCTATCCGGGTGCCAGCCCGGACGTGATGACCAGTGCGGTCACCGCGCCGCTGGAACGCCAGTTCGGGCAGATGCCCGGGCTGACCCAGATGTCCTCCACCAGCTCCGGCGGGGCGTCGGTCATCACCCTGCGCTTCAGCCTGGAAGTAAAGCTGGACGTCGCCGAGCAGGAGGTGCAAGCGGCCATCAATGCGGCCACCAACCTGCTGCCCAGCGACCTGCCGGCGCCGCCGGTCTACAACAAGGTCAACCCGGCGGATACCCCGGTGCTCACCCTGGCCATCAGCTCGAAGACCCTGCCGCTACCCAAGCTGCATACGCTGGTGGACACGCGCATGGCGCAGAAGCTGGCACAGATCAACGGCGTCGGCATGGTCAGCATCGCCGGGGGCCAGCGCCAGGCCGTGCGAATTCGCGTCAACCCTGAAGCCCTGGCGGCCAATGGCCTGAACCTGTCGGATGTACGCAGCCTTGTCGGCGCCTCCAACGTCAACCAGCCCAAGGGCAACTTCGACGGCCCGACCCGTGTGTCCATGCTGGACGCCAACGACCAGCTGAAGTCCGCCGAGGAATACGCCAATCTCATCCTCGCCTACAACAACGGCGCGGCCCTGCGCCTGAAGGACGTGGCCGAGATCGTCGACGGCGCCGAGAACGAGCGCCTCGCTGCCTGGGCCAACCAGAATGAAGCGGTGCTGCTGAACATCCAGCGCCAGCCGGGCGCCAACGTCATCGACGTGGTGGACCGCATCCAGGCGTTGCTGCCGGCGATCAATGCCAACCTGCCGGCGGGCATCAGTGTCGTGGTGCTCACCGACCGCACCCAGACCATCCGCGCGGCCATCACCGACGTGCAGCATGAACTGTTCCTCGCCATCGCCCTGGTGGTGATGGTGACCTTCCTGTTCCTGCGTCGCATGAGTGCCACCCTCATTCCGTCCATCGCCGTGCCGCTGTCCCTGGTGGGCACCTTTGCGGTGATGTACCTGGCCGGCTTCTCCATCAACAACCTGACGCTGATGGCCCTGACCATCGCCACCGGATTCGTGGTGGACGATGCCATCGTCATGCTGGAGAACATCGCCCGCCACCTGGAAGAGGGCGAGACGCCGCTCAATGCCGCGCTCAAGGGCGCCAGGCAGATCGGCTTCACCCTGATTTCCCTGACGTTCTCGCTGATCGCGGTGCTGATCCCGCTGCTGTTCATGGCGGATGTGGTGGGCCGGCTGTTCCGCGAGTTCGCCATCACCCTGGCGGTGGCGATCCTGATCTCGCTGGTGGTCTCCCTGACCCTGACGCCGATGATGTGCGCGCGCCTGCTCAAGCGTGAACCCAAGGAAGAGGCGGGGGGCTTCTACAAGGCCAGCGGCGACTTCATCGACGGCATGATCGACTATTACGGCCGGGGCCTGACCTGGGTGCTCAAGCACCAGGGCCTGACCCTGCTGGTGGCTGTCGGCACCCTGGCGCTGACCGTGGTGCTCTACCTTGCCGTGCCCAAGGGCTTCTTCCCGGTGCAGGACACTGGCGTGATCCAGGGCATCACCGAAGCGCCGCAATCGGTCTCGTTCCGCTCCATGAGTGAGCGCCAGCAGAAGGTCGCCGCGCTGATCCTCAAGGACCCCGCGGTAGCCAGCCTGACCTCCTACATTGGCGTCGATGGCGACAACGTCACCCTCAACAGCGGCCGCATGCTGATCAACCTCAAGCCCCACGGCGAGCGTGACGTGACCGCCAGTGAGGTGATCCAGCGGCTGCAACCGGAACTGGACAAACAGAGCGACATTCGCCTTTACCTGCAGCCGGTGCAGGACCTGACCATCGAGGACCGGGTCAGCCGTACCCAGTTCCAGTTCAGCATGGAATCCCCCGACGCCGACCTGCTCAACGAGTGGACCGGCAAGCTGGTGGATGCGCTGCGCCAGCAACCGGAGCTGTCCGACGTGGCCAGCGACTTGCAGGACAAGGGCCTGCAGGTCTATCTGAACATCGACCGTGACATGGCCGGGCGCCTGGGCGTGGAAATCTCCGCCATCACCGACGCGCTCTATGACGCGTTCGGCCAGCGGCAGATCTCCACCATCTTCACCCAGGCCAGCCAGTACCGCGTGGTGCTTGAGTCCGCCGCAGGCGAGGTGATCGGTCCGCAGGCACTGCAACAGATCCACGTCGCCACCAGCGCCGGCACACAGGTGCCGCTCTCCGCCCTGGCGAGGGTGGAAGAGCGCCAGGCGCAACTGGCGATCAACCATATCGGCCAGTTCCCGGCGGTGACCCTGTCCTTCAACCTGGCCCCCGGCGTCGCCCTGGGCGAGGCGGTGGCGGTGATCGAGCGGGTGCAGCAGGAAATCGGCATGCCCGAGGGCATCCAGACCCGCTTCCAGGGCGCGGCGGCGGCCTTCCAGGCGTCGCTGTCCAGCACGCTGCTGCTGATCCTCGCCGCCGTGGTGACCATGTACATCGTGCTGGGGGTGCTCTACGAGAGCTACATCCACCCGGTGACCATTCTCTCCACGTTGCCGTCGGCGGGCGTCGGCGCCTTGCTGGCACTGTTGCTGACCGGCAATGACCTGGGCCTGATCGCGATCATCGGCATCATCCTGCTGATCGGCATCGTGAAGAAAAACGCCATCATGATGATCGACTTCGCCCTGGAGGCGGAGCGGCATCAGGGCATGTCGCCGGAGGCTGCGATCTACCAGGCGGCGCTGCTGCGCTTCCGGCCGATCCTGATGACCACCCTGGCGGCCCTGTTCGGCGCCATCCCGCTGATGCTCGCCACGGGCTCCGGCGCCGAACTGCGTCAGCCGCTCGGCCTGGTGATGGTTGGCGGCCTGCTGCTCTCCCAGGTGCTGACCCTGTTCACCACCCCGGTGATCTACCTGGCCTTCGACCGCCTGGCCCGCCGCTTCACCGGCCGCAGCGCGGCGGGGGTAACGGTATGAAGGTTGGAGGAGGCACATTTAACTCCCTCTCCCTCTGGGAGAGGGCCGGGGTGAGGGTTGTCCGACCCGGCTTGGACTTTGACCACTCCCACCAACCCTCATCCGACCCTTCGGGCCACCTTCTCCCAGGGGGAGAAGGGATATGAACCTCTCCGCCCCCTTCATCCATCGCCCGGTCGCCACCATGTTGCTGAGCCTGGCGATCCTGCTGCTGGGCAGCGTCAGTTTCGGCCTGCTGCCGGTGTCGCCGTTGCCGCAGATGGATTTTCCGGTGATCACCGTGCAGGCCAGCCTGCCCGGCGCCAGCCCGGAAATCATGGCGTCCAGCGTCACCACGCCGCTGGAGCGTTCGCTGGGCACCATCGCCGGCATCAACCAGATGACCAGCCGCACCAGCCAGGGCTCGACGCGGATCATCGTGCAGTTCGAGCTGGACCGGGACATCAACGGCGCCGCCCGTGATGTGCAGGCGGCCATCAACGCCTCACGCAACCTGCTGCCCAGCGGCATGCGCAGCATGCCCACCTACAAGAAGGTCAACCCCTCCCAGGCGCCGATCATGGTGCTGTCGCTGACCTCCGACGTGCTGGAGAAAGGTCAGCTCTACGACATGGCCTCCACCATCCTGGCCCAGAGCCTGTCCCAGGTTAAGGGTGTGGGCGAGGTGCAGATCGGCGGCAGCTCCCTGCCGGCCGTGCGGGTGGAACTGGAGCCGCAGCTGCTGACCCAGTACGGCATCGCCCTGGACGATGTGCGCAGCACCATCGCCGCCGCCAACCAGCGTCGTCCCAAGGGCGCGGTGGAAGACGCCGGCCGCCACTGGCAGGTGGGCGCCAACGATCAGTTGGAGAAAGCCGCCGACTACGCGCCGCTCATCCTCCGCTACCAGGATGGCGCCGCCCTGCGCCTGGGCGACGTGGCCACGGTCCGCGATGCGGTGGAAGACCGCTACAACAGTGGCTTCTTCAATGACGACTCGGCTGTGCTGCTGGTCATCAACCGCCAGGCCGGCGCCAACATCATCGAGACCATCGAAAGCATCAAGCAGCAGTTGCCGGCGCTACAGGCGGTGCTGCCGGCCAGCGTCAAGCTGGACCTGGCCATGGACCGTTCGCCGGTAATTCGCGCCACCCTGCACGAAGCCGAGCGCACCCTGCTGATCGCCGTGGCCCTGGTGATCCTCGTCGTCTACCTGTTCCTGGGTAACCTGCGCGCCTCGCTGATTCCGGCACTGGCGGTGCCGGTCTCGCTGGTGGGTACCTTCGCGGTGATGTACCTGATGGGCTTTTCGCTCAACGTACTATCGCTGATGGCGCTGATCCTCGCCGCCGGGCTGGTGGTGGACGACGCCATCGTGGTGCTGGAAAACATCTCGCGGCACATCAACAACGGCATGGCCCCCTTCAAGGCGGCGCTGCAGGGTACCCGTGAAGTGGGCTTCACCCTGCTGTCGATGAACCTCTCGCTGGTGGCGGTGTTCGTCTCCATTCTCTTCATGGGCGGGATCATCGACCGGTTGTTCCGCGAGTTCTCGCTGACCCTGGCAGTAGCCATCCTGGTTTCGCTGCTGGTGTCCTTGACCCTGACACCGATGCTCTGCGCGCGCTGGCTGAAACCCCACGTGCCGGACCAGGACAGCCGTCTGCAACGCTGGAGCGAGGCGTTGCATACGCGCATGGTCGACGCCTACGACCGCACCCTGGGCATTGCCCTGCGTCACCCGCGCCTGACCCTGGTCAGTCTGCTGCTGACCATCGGCTGCAACATCGCCCTCTATGTGCTCGTGCCCAAGACCTTCCTGCCGCAGCAGGACACCGGCCAACTGATTGGCTTCATCCGTGGCGACGACGGCCTGTCCTTCACCGTGATGCAGCCGAAGATGGAAATCTTCCGTCGCGCCGTGCTGGAAGACCCGGCCGTGGAGAGTGTGGCCGGCTTCATCGGCGGCAGTGGCGGCATCAACAACGCCTTCATGATCGTGCGCCTAAGGCCCATTGCCGAACGCAAGGTGTCGGCGCAGCAAGTCATCGAACGCCTGCGCGCCAACCTGCCCAAGGTGCCCGGCGGTCGGCTGATGTTGATGGCCGACCAGGACCTGCAATTCGGTGGCGGCCGCGAGCAGCGCAGTTCGCAGTACGAGTACGTGTTACAGAGTGGTGAACTGTCCGACCTGCGCACCTGGGGGCCGAAGGTCACTGCTGCACTCAAGGCGTTGCCGGAACTCACGGCCATCGACGCCAACGAAGGGGAGGGTGCCCAGCAGGTGACCCTGCAAGTGGACCGCGACACCGCCAAGCGTCTTGGCATCGACATGGCCATGGTCAGCTCGGCGCTGAACAACGCCTACAGCCAGCGGCAGATCTCCACCATCTACGACAGCCTCAACCAGTACCAGGTGGTGATGGAGGTCAACCCGAAGTACGCCCAGGACCCGGAAACCCTCAAGCAGGTCCAACTGATCACCGCCGACGGCCAGCGCGTTCCGCTGTCCAGCTTCGCCCGCTACGAGCGCAGCCTGGAAGAAGACCGCGTCAACCACGAGGGCCAGTTCGCCTCGGAGAGCATTGCCTTCGACCTGGCGCCTGGCGTCGCCCTCGACCAGGCCACGGTCGCCATCGAGAAGGCCGTGGCCGCCATCGGCTTGCCCAGTTCGGTGATCGCGCGCATGGGCGGCAGCGCCGACGCCTTCCAGACCACCCAGCAGAACCAGCCGTGGATGATCCTCGCCGCCCTGGTGCTGGTGTACCTGGTGCTGGGCATCCTCTACGAAAGCTACATCCACCCGCTGACCATTCTCTCCACGCTGCCGTCGGCCGGCGTCGGCGCGCTGCTGACGATCCTGCTCACGGGCGGGGAGTTCAGCCTGATCTCGCTGCTCGGTCTGTTCCTGCTGATAGGCGTGGTGAAGAAGAACGCCATCATGATGATCGACCTCGCCCTGCAGCTCGAACGCCAGGAGGGCATGTCCCCGGACGAATCCATCCGCCAGGCCTGCCTGCTGCGCCTGCGGCCGATCCTGATGACCACCATCGCTGCCATCCTCGGCGCCGTCCCGCTGCTGATCGGCGGCACCGAGGGCGCGGAGATGCGCCAGCCGCTGGGCGTGACCATCATCGGCGGCCTGGTGTTGAGCCAGTTGCTGACCCTCTATACGACCCCCGTGGTCTACCTCTACCTCGACCGTCTGCGCCATCGCTTCAACCGCTGGCGTGGCGTGCGCACTGACGCCGCTCTGGAAACACCCCTATGAACACCGCCGCCACTTCCCTGAAACCCCTGCGTCGTGCCCTGGCCCTGGCCCTTGCCGGCCTGCTGCTCGGCGGTTGCGCCATCGGCCCGGACTACAAGCGTCCCGAGCAGAGCGTGCCCGTGCAGTTCAAGCATGCCGAGGGCTGGTCCCTGGCCACCCCGGCTGACCTGGAGCACCGTGGCCGCTGGTGGGAGTTGTACGGCGATGCCACCCTCAACGACCTGCAGCAGCGCCTGGAAACCTCCAACCAGACCCTGGCCCAGTCCGTCGCCCAGTACCGCCAGGCGCAGGCGTTGGCCCGTGGTGCCCGTGCGTCCTTCTTCCCGTCGGTCACCGGCAATGCTGGCAAGACCCGCTCGGGCCAGGGTGGCGGCGACAGCACGGTGCGCCTGTCCGACGGCTCCACGGTCACCAGTTCCGGTGGAGGTGGCGTTTCCAAGAGCTATGACGCCAGCCTTGGCGTGAACTGGGAGATCGACCTCTGGGGCAAGCTGCGCCGCCAACTGGAGTCCGACACTGCGAGCATGCAGGCCAGCGCCGCCGACCTGGCCGCCGCACGCCTCAGCCTGCAATCGGAGCTGGCGCAGAACTACCTGCAACTGCGTGTGCTGGACGCCCAGAAACGCCTGCTGGATGCCACCGTCGCCGGCTACCAGCGTGCCCTGACCCTGACCCAGAACCAGTACAAGGCCGGCATCGTCACCCGCGCCGATGTAGCCCAAGCCACCACCCAACTGAAGAGCACCCAGGCTCAGGCCATTGACCTCAAATACCAGCGCGCGCAACTGGAAAACGCCATCGCCGTGCTGGTGGGGCTACCGCCCGCCGAGTTCAGCCTGGCCGAGGTGGACAGCGTGCCGGCGCTGCCGACCGTGCCGACCCTGTTGCCCTCGCAGTTGCTGGAACGCCGCCCGGACGTGGCCTCGGCCGAGCGTAACGTGATGTCCGCGAACGCTCAGATCGGCGTGGCCAAGTCGGCCTACTTCCCCAGCCTCAGCCTGAGCGCCGCCGGTGGCTATCGCAGCGGAAGCCTGCAGGACTGGATCACCACGCCGAACCGCTTCTGGTCCATCGGCCCCGAGTTCGCCATGACCCTGTTCGACGGCGGCCTGATCCGCTCCCAGGTGGCCCAGGCCGAAGCCAGCTACGACCAGACCGTGGCCGTCTATCGGCAGACCGTGCTCGACAGCTTCCGCGAAGCCGAGGACTACATGGTCCAGCTCGACGTGCTGGAAGAGGAGAGTGGGGTGCAGCAGGAAGCCCTCGACGCCGCCCGCGAAGCCCTGCGCCTGATCACCAACCAGTACAAGGCCGGCACCGTGGACTACAACAGCGTCGTCACCAGCCAGGCCACCGCGCTGAGCAACGAACGCACCGTGCTGACCCTGATGGGCACCCGCCTGACCACCAGCGTCCAGCTCATCGCCGCCCTGGGTGGCGGCTGGGAGCAGGGGCAGCTGGAGCAGGTGGACTCGGACTCCGAAGCGACGCCCTGACCACTACAACCTTCGTACCTCGCTGATAGCCGGTTCCGCAGGCGGCTCCAACTCCAGCTATACCACTGGAAAGGCCCTGCACGCGGCACCAGCCACGGCCTCGAGAGCCTGGCGAGGAGAACTACATGCCTCAACCTGCCAGAACCGCCATTGTCACAGGGGCTTCTCGGGGCATCGGTGCCGCCATAGCGCGGCGCCTTGCCGCCGAAGGCATCCAGGTAGTGGTCAATTACGCCTCGCGGCCGGAAGCTGCGGAGCAAGTGGTGCAAGACATCAGGCTGGCCGGTGGCCAGGCCTATCCGATACTGGCCGACATCAGCGACCCGGTGGCGGTGGCGGTGCTCTTCGACCAGACGGAGATGGAATTCGGCGGGATCGACATCCTGATCAACAATGCCGGTGTCATCCAGCCGGGGCTGGTATCCCTGGCCGATACCGACATGGCGCTCTACGACCGTCTGTTCGCCATCAATACCCGCGGCACGTTCAACACCCTCAAGCTGGCGGCGACGCGCCTGAACAGTGGTGGGCGAATCGTCAACCTGTCCAGCAGCGTAGTGAGCCTGAGCCTGCCGGGCTACGCCATCTACGCTGCTTCAAAGGCCGCGGTGGAAACCATGAGCACGATCTTCGCCCGTGAGCTGCGCGGACGAAATATTTCGGTCAACTGCGTGGCACCGGGGCCGACGGCGACCAACCTGTTCCTTGACGGCAAACCCCCGGAATTGGTGGAGCGCCTGACCAAGCAGGCCCCGTTGGAGCGCCTTGGCAACCCAGAGGACATCGCCAACCTGGTGGCTTTCCTGGTCGGACCGGAAGGCGCCTGGGTCAATGGCCAGACGCTCAGGGTCAATGGCGGCATCGTGTGATCGGATGGAGGTTGAGATGAAGGGTTACCAGCTCACGCTCTACACCCAGCAGAACCGTCGTCACCAAGGCAAGATGCTGGCCGACTGGGTCGTTGGCCTGGCCATGGACATGGGCCTTCGCGGTGCCACCCTGGTCTCCGGTATCGAAGGGTTTGGCCATACCAGACACCTCCATTCCCAGCACTTCTTCGAGATGGCCGACCAGCCGATGCTGATCGTCATGGCACTCAGCGATGCCGAATGCGACGCCTTGCTGCAGCGGTTGGAGGAGGAGGGCGTGACGCTGTTCTACGTCAAGGTGCCGGCCGAGTTCGGCCTGCTGGGCGCGCCGGTGGATGCCTGAGCCCGGGCTCTGCGACAATCGCCGCTTTCTTCTCCTGCAAGGCCGCCCGATGAAGCCCGAAGACCTGTTGCTCCTGGTCACCCGCGAAATGCCCTATGGCAAGTACAAGGGCCGCCTGATCGCCGATCTGCCCGGGCACTATCTCAACTGGTTCGCCCGCGAGGGCTTCCCCAAGGGTGAGATCGGGCGGCTGCTGATGCTGATGCAGGAGATCGACCACAACGGCTTGAAGCCGTTGCTGGAGCCGCTGCGCAAGAAACAACAGCGCTTCTGAATCCGTGTAGGGGCGAATTCATTGGCCAAGGGTGGCGCAGCCGCCCCAGCGATGTCGAAGGGCAGGCCTTCGGCCTGCTTGGCGAATGAATTGGCTATGTCTGCCTTTAGTGTTGATGGTCCTGGAATCCCTTGTAGGCGCTAGCTTGCTAGCGAATGCGGACATTTTCGCCAGCAAGCTGGCTCCTACCCGCACCCACGCTCACCGGTTGTCATCTAGCAACAGCTAAATGAATTCGCCCCTGCGGTTGAATCGTCCCCCACAGGGTTCGCGATCCCTGCGAAATCCCACGATTCCCGTCCGATAACCGCCCACCCCCGCCACGCCCCATCCCCGCACCAACCGCTCTACCTTGCCTCTCGCCCGGCATTGTTCTCGATTCGCAAACACTCAAATCGCCGAAACCGGAATTGTTGGGGGAGGAGGGCGCTTGTAGCTTGCGACCCAACCGGACAGCCAGGCCCGCACTGCCAGCGGGGGTGTGTCCGCATCAGGCTGACTAATAACAACAAGGTAGCTGCCATGATCCCTCGCAAGCATCTTTCCGCGTCCACCCTGTTCGCCCCGGTCCTGGCGGCCGCAGCGCTGTTCCCCGTTCACATCCAGGCCGCCGAGCCGGGTCCGTCCGGTTCGCTGTTCCGCAGCGCCTTCGGTGATGGCCTGGAAAAGGACCATGGCATCAAGGTCCATGGCTGGGCCCAGGCCGGCTGGATCTACAACGACAACGGCAGCGACGACGTGAGCAAACAGGCCTTCTTCAACAACGATGAAGGCTTCAACCTCAACCAGTTCGCCCTGGCCATCGAGAAAACCCCCAAGGGCAATGTGGTCGGTCGTGTCGGCCCGTTCCCTGGCCCGATGCCGCAGGAAGCCGACTGGGGCTTCAACGTCACCGCGCTGTACGGCAAGGATGCGCGCTTCTTCAAGACCTACGGCTTCGACGAGGACTTCGGCGTCAACCGCGACGCGGACGCCAACGACGAGAACTTCAACATTGCCCAGGCCTACCTGGACTTCTATTTCCCGGTGCTCGGCGGCTCCAACCTGATGCTCGGGGTCTTCCACACGCCGCTGGAAAACGAGATCGGCTTCGCTCTGCCGAGCCCCGCACCCACCGACTTTTACAGCCACACGTACTCCTTCATGCACGGCCCGGCCAAGCACACCGGCGCGCTCTATTCCTTCAAGCTGCCGCAGGAGGACGGCGGCAGCATGCTCGGCTTCGAGCTGGGCGTGGTGCAGGGCTGGAACAACATGCAGGACCCCAACGGCGACCCGGATGTCATCGCCAACCTGCGATGGCGCTCGGCGGACTTCCGCACCTGGGTCGACTGGGAAAACATCTACGGCAACGGCGCTGGCGACAGCTTCGCCGACTGCGCCTGCGGCTCGCCGATTCCCGCTGGCACGGATGACCAGGACCTGACCCGCTACGCCTCCTACCTGACGGTTTCCCATGTGCTGGACGAGCGCAACCGGGTTGCCGTCGAGTTCAACTACGGCCAGCAGGAAGACGCGGCGTTCGCCGGCTTCGCCAACAAGGGCAACGCCCATTGGTACGGCACCGACGTCAACTGGTACCACCGCCTGGGCGACAACCTGATGTGGAACAGCCGCGCCGAGTGGTTCTACACCGACGCGCCGGTGCATGTGGTGATGGCCAACATCGACCCGCAAACCGGCATCCCCGATCCGAGCTGGGGCAGTTTCTACGGCTTCACCACCAACCTGGCCTGGACGCCGGTGCCCAACGTCCGCCTGCGCCCCGAGCTGCGCTACGACATTCACAGTGGCAATGGTCGCGATGCCTTTGGCGGCGGCCGCGAAGACAGCCAACTGATCGGCTCCTTCGACGTCACTGTCTTCTTCTGATCCGGCGCCAACCTACTGCCATCCCGGCCGGGCCCCTTTGCGCTCCCGCGCCGGGCCTCATCTTCCTGTCGAGGTATCTGCCATGGATAACAACAAGAAACTCCTCGGTGCCGGGCTGTCCCGGCGTGATTTCCTGCGGGCCAGCGGCGTCGTGGCTGGCGGCTCGCTGCTCGCAGGCTTTTCTTCCGGCCCCTTGTTCGCGGCCGAGAAGGTCATACGTATCGGCTATGTCAGCCCCCAGACCGGGCCGCTGGCGCCTTTCGCCGCAGCGGATGCCTACATCATCGAAAGCCTCGCTTCGGTGCTGAAAAACAGCATCACCGTGGGCGGCCAGCGCTGCCGTCTGGAGGTGATCGTCAAAGACAGCCAGTCCAACCCCAACCGCGCCGCCGAAGTGGCCAACGAACTGATCCTGTCCGACGGCGTCGACCTGATGCTGGTGTCGTCCACGCCCGAGACCACCAACCCGGTGTCGGATCAGTGCGAGATCAACGAGATCCCCTGCATCTCGACCGTCGCGCCCTGGCAGCCCTGGTTCTTCACCCGTGGCGGCAAGCCGGACGAAGGCTTTGAGTGGACCTACCACTTCTTCTGGGGCCTGGAAGACGTGATCGCCACCTACACCGCCATGTGGGGCGGCATGGGCAGCAACAAGGTGATCGGCGGGCTTTTCCCCAACGACGGCGACGGCAATGCCTGGGGCGACAGCAAACTGGGCTTCCCGCCGGTGCTCTCGCAGAAGGGTTTCCAGCTGGTGGACCCGGGCCGCTTCCAGAGCCTGACCGACGACTTCTCCGCGCAGATTTCCGCGTTCAAGAAGGCCGAGGCGGAGATCGTCACAGGCGTGGTCATCCCGCCGGACCTCACCACTTTCTGGACCCAGGCGCGGCAGCAGGGCTTCCAGCCCAAGGCCATGTCGGTGGGCAAGGCGCTGCTGTTCCCCTCGGCGGTGGAAACCCTGGGCAAGGCTGGGCACAACCTCTCCACGGAGATCTGGTGGAGCCCGAGCCACCCGTTCAGTTCATCCCTCAACGGACTGACCGCCGGGCAACTGGCCGAGCGCTACACCCAGGCCACCGGCAAACAGTGGACCCAGCCACTGGGCTTCGTGCATGCGCTGTTCGAGCTGGCGGTGGACATCCTCCAGCGCACCGAGGAAGTGGGCAATCCCGAGGCTACTCGCGATGCACTGCGCAAGACCGAGCTGAACACCGTGGTCGGTCCGGTGAGCTGGAAGAACGGGCCGGTGAAGAACGTCGCCAAGACCCCGCTGGTATCCGGCCAGTGGCGCCTGGGCGGGCCCTTCACCTACGACCTGGTGATCACCAGCAACCAGACCGCGCCGCAGATTCCCCTGGGCGGTGAGATGCAGGCGATCACGTACTGATTTCGGTGCAGTTCTCCCCCAGCCCTCTCCCCGAGGGGAGAGGGGGCGGTTAGTAGCCCGGATGAAATCCGGGAAGTCCGGCCAGCATGGCCGCAAACAGGTATCACGACATGCAACAACTCCTCGTACTGGAGCAGGTGCACAAGAGCTACGGCTCCGTGAAGGTGACCGACGACTTCAGCCTGGCTCTGGCGCCGGGTGAGGCGCTGGGCATCATCGGGCCCAACGGCGCTGGCAAGAGCACGCTGTTCAACCTGATCGCCGGGGGCGTGGCGCCTGACAGCGGGCGCATCCACTTCCAGGGTGATGACGTCACCCGCGAGCCGGTGTTCAAGCGCTGCCAGCGCGGCATCGGCCGCTCCCACCAGATCCCGCATCCCTTCGTGAAGATGACGGTGTTCGAGAACCTGCTGGTGGGTGCCACCTTCGGCGCCGGCCAGACGGAGAAGGACAGCTACGCCTGGTGCGCGCACATTCTCGAACTCACCGGCCTGATGAAGAAGGCCAACGCCCTGGCCGGGTCCCTGACCCTTCTGGAACGCAAGCGCCTGGAAATGGCCCGCGCCCTGGCCACTCGTCCGCAACTGCTGCTGCTCGACGAGATCGCCGGCGGCCTCACCGAACCGGAGTGCCTGGAACTGGTTGGCACCATCCAGGGCATCCACCGTTCCGGCACCGCCATCATCTGGATCGAGCACATCGTCCACGCGCTGCTGGCCGTGGTCGGTCGTCTGGCGGTGATCAACTTCGGCCGCAAGCTGGACGAAGGCGAGCCCGCGGCGGTGATGGCCAACCCCAAGGTGCAGGAAATCTACATGGGCATCGGGAGCTGAAGTCATGCTGACGATCCGCAAACTGCGCGCCGGCTACGGCGACTTCCAGGCGTTGTTCGGCATCGACCTGGACCTGGCCGAAGGGGAAACCCTGGCCATCATCGGCTCCAATGGTGCCGGCAAATCCACCTTCATGCGTTCGCTCGCCGGGTTGATCCGCAACGACCCCGGTGCCATTCGCTTCAAAGGTGAGTACATCGGCAGCCTGCCGGCCAACCGGGTGCTGGAGCGGGGCATTGCCCTGGTGCCGGAAGGCCGCAAGCTGTTCCCCTCGCTCAGCGTCGAGGAGAACCTGCTGATCGGTGGTTACAGCAAGCGCCAGGGCGCCTGGAACCTGGAGCGGATCTACAGCCTGTTCCCGGTGCTGGCCAACCTGCGCAAACGCCCCGGCACCGCGCTCTCCGGTGGCCAGCAGCAGATGGTCGCCATCGGCCGCGCGCTGATGTCCAGCCCAGGACTGTTGCTTTGCGACGAGATCAGCCTCGGTCTCGCGCCGACCACCATCAAGGACATCTACGCCGCGCTGCCGTCGATCAAGGCCGATGGCACAGCGGTGATCCTGGTGGAGCAGGACATTAACCAGGCCCTCAGCGTCGCCGACCGCTTCTACTGCTTTCAGGAAGGGCGCATCTCCCTTTCCGGCAAGCCGGGTGAGGTGAGCAAGGAACAGATCAAGGCGGCCTATTTCGGCCTGGCGGAGGCACGATGATGGAATGGCTCAATACCCTGGTGCAGGGCGTGCTGCTGGGCGGCCTCTATGCCATGTTCGCGGTCGGCCTGTCGCTGATGTTCGGCATCATGCGCCTGGTCAACATCGCCCATGGCGACTTCATCGTGCTGGCCTCCTACCTGGCACTGGTGGTGGTCGAGGCGCTCGGCCTGTCGCCGCTGGCGAGCCTGGTGCTGGTGGTGCCGGTGATGTTCGTGGTCGGATATGGCCTGCAACGGCAACTGCTCAATCGCACCCTCGGCAACGACATCCTGCCGCCTTTGCTGGTGACCTTCGGGCTGTCGATCATCCTGCAGAACGTGCTGCTGGAATTCTTCAGCGCTGACAGCCAGAAGCTCTCCCAGGGCGATCTGGAAGTGGCCAGCGTGGCCGTGGGCAGCCTCAGCCTTGGCGTGATGCCGCTGATGGTGTTCGGCAGCGCGCTGCTGGTGATCGGCGGTTTGCAGTTGCTGTTCTACAAGACCAGCCTGGGTCGTGCCTTCCGCGCCACCTCGGATGACCAGCACACGGCCCAACTGATGGGCATCGACAATCGCCACATCTTCGGCCTGGCCATGGCGTTGGCGATGGCGGTGGTGTCCATCGCCGGCGTGTTCCTCGCGGTACGCACCAGCTTCGACCCCAGCGTTGGTCCGGCGCGCCTGCTCTACGGCTTCGAGGCGGTGATCATCGGCGGCCTCGGCAGCCTCTGGGGCACCCTGGCCGGCGGCGTGATCCTCGGCGTTGCCCAGGCGGTGGGGGCACGTATCGATCCGGGTTGGCAGATCCTTGCCGGTCACCTGGTGTTCCTGCTGATTCTGGTTTTCCGCCCGCGTGGCCTGTTTCCCCGGAGTGTCGACTGATGAATGCGATGAACAATGCCTACCTCGTCCAACGCGCCACCCGCAGCAGCCAGGTGGGCCTGGCGCTGCTGGGCGTGCTGGTGCTGGTGCTGGCGTCCCTGCCGTTCTGGGCCGACCGGGCGGTGCTGCGGCTGGTGGTGGAGTTCGCCTACTACCTGGCCCTGGCGCAGATGTGGAACCTGCTGGCGGGCTACGCCGGCATGGTTTCGGTGGGCCAGCAGGCCTTCGTCGGCCTGGGCGGCTACCTGCTGTTCGTGCTGGCGTCGCAGCTGGGTGTGCCACCGCTGGCCGCGGTGTTGCTCTCCGGCCTGGTGGTGGCGTTGCTCGCAGTGCCAACGGCGCTGGTGCTGTTCCGCCTGCGCGGTGCCTATTTCGCCATCGGCACCTGGGTGGTGGCCGAGGTGTTTCGGCTCGGCCTGGCCCAGGTGGGCAGCCTGGGCGGAGGCTCCGGGCAGAGCCTGCCGGCTTCCATCGTGCGGCAGATCGGCAACAGCCGTGACAGCCGCGAGATGCTGCTGTACTTCAGTGCCCTGGGCATTGCCGTGGCGGCGGTGCTGGTGGTCTACCTGCTGCTGCGCTCGCGCCAGGGCCTGGCGCTGACAGCCATCCGGGACTCCGAGCCGGCCTCGGGAAGCCTGGGCATCAACGTGTTCCGCACTAAGCTGCTGGTCTACGTGCTGGCTGCCGGCTGCACGGGCGTCGTCGGTGCGCTGATCTTTCTGCAGAAGCTGCGCATCTCGCCGGATGCCGCCTTCAGCGTTCAGGACTGGACGGCGGCGGTGATCTTCATCGTCATCATCGGCGGCATCGGCACCCTGGAAGGGCCGCTGATCGGCACCCTGATCTACTTCGCGCTGCGCAGTTGCTTCGCTGAGTTCGGCGCGCTGTACATGATCATCCTTGGTGGCGTCGCGGTGGTGATGATGCTGAAAGCGCCCCAGGGCGTCTGGGGGCTGGTGAGTGAGCGGCTGGGTTGGCAGCTGTTTCCGATGCAGCGGCGGTTGGCTGGGGGGTGATCGCTCTTGTTGTAGGGGCGAAATCATTCGCCAAGCAGGCCGAAGGTCTGCCCTGAGATTCCATGGGGGCAGCTTCGCTGCCCTTGGCGAATGAATTCGCCCCTACAGTTAAGTCATCGCCAGAACCGGAAACATATATGGACCGCCTGCTCAGCATCGAAGCCTTCGTCCGCGTCGCGGAAACCGGCAACTTCGCCAAGGCCGCCCAGCAACTGGGCGTGACCCGCTCGGTCATCAGCCATCGCATCCAGCAGTTGGAGGAGTACATCAGCGCGCCGCTGTTCCACCGCAGCACCCGCCATGTGCGTTTGTCGGAAGTCGGTGAGACCTACTACAAGGAATGCGCCGACATGGTGGCGACCTTCAACAGCCTCACCGAGCAGATGCGCGACCTGCGTGCCAAACCCACCGGCAAGCTGCGCATCCAGATGCTGCCGGGCTTCGCCATCGGCCACTTCGGCAGCCTGCTGGCGGAATTCACCGAGTTCTACCCGGACATCGGGGTCGACGTGATCGTCAACGACCGGGTGGTGGACCCGATCGAGGAAGGCTTCGACGTGGCCTTCCAGATGTTCCCACCGTTGGCCGAGAGCCTGATCGAACGCAAGCTGTTCTCTGTTCGCCGGCTGTTCTGCGCCTCCCCCGACTACCTGGAGCGCCACGGTGCGCCCACCGTGCCAGCAGACCTCCAGGCACACAAGGTCGCGCTCTATGAGGGCTATCCGTCGCGCAACAAGTGGGTATTCAACGGCGATGAACAAGTGGAACTCAACCTCACCGGCCAGGTGCGCTCCAACTCGGTCCACCTGCTGCGCGACTACGCCGTCACCGGTACCTGCGTGGTGTGCCTGCCCACCCTGGTGGCCAGCGATGACCTGTTGGCCGGGCGGCTGGTGCCAGTGCTCACCGACTATTCGCTGACCGCCTTCAACTTTTCCGCCGTCTACCCGGCCACCCAACGCAGGGCGCTGAAGGTGCGCACCCTGATCGAGTTCCTGGTGGAACGCATCAGCGATGAACCGGCGTGGGACCGGGCACTGTTGGAGCAGGGTTTGATCAAGGCATAAAACCATAGGCATGGCAGGCGCCTGTCCTCGACTCCGGTCAGGCGCGCGCCTCTCGTTCGGTCCCCACGAAGTATTCGCGAGTGCCGAACACCCAATCAAACCAGGGTTTGGTTACGCACCAGTTGGCCTGCGGGTTGGGGCCCATGTGGTGGTCGTAGTGCCAGGGCAGGTGCCGGCGAGCCCAGTCGGGGTTGTCGTGGGCCTTCTTGTGGGTGAAGTAGTAGTTGCCGGCGCAGTACCAGAGCGTCAGGCACAGCCAGGGCGCCCAGAGGATCAGGGGTGCCGCCAGGACGCTGGCAACGATCAACGCCCAGGCTTCCTTACCCTGCGCATGCCAGCCCAGCGGAGGGCGGCGGTAGCAGGGGTCATAGAAGTCGTGCTGGCGGGCATTGCGGTGGTGTTCGTGAAAATGGAAGCTCCAGAAAGTACCGCGCTTGCGGCCCATGCCGTGCAGCACGAAGCGGTGGAACCACCATTCGGTGAAATTGCCGAGCAGCAGGCCTGCGGGGATGCTGATCAGCGCTTCGAGGTACCAGGGCATTTTCTTCTCCTTGTTGTTGTCCCATGGGACCCGGAGCACGACAGCTCTCCGGGCGACGGAACCAAGGTTCGCGCTGGTTAAGGAAGGGAACAGCCTGACTTTCGATTAGTGTCGACGCAGGGCAAGCAGGACCCGCGTCGACACGGTAGCTCCGAACAAATGAGCGCGTCCCGACAGCCACGCTCAGGTGCAGCCTCCTAGGTGGGTGCTGAGCCTGCGAAGCCCAGCATTTCCGGGTGCCGTGGCCAGTGTTGTCGGGCTTCGTCGAACTCGCTCCAACCTACAATTCGTTTACTGCGCAGCCACCTCGGGCAGTACCGGCACGTAGTCCAGCTGCAGGCGCTCACTGCTCCAGGCGCGGATCTGGTTGGTCAGCTCCAGGTCGTTGTTCAGTTTGCGGCCGTAGGAGGGAATGATTTCCTTCAGGCGAGCCTGCCATTCCGGCGTCTGCACCTTGTCCTTGAAGGTCTTCTCCAGCACGGTGAGCATGATCGGCGCGGCTGTGGAGGCACCCGGCGAAGCGCCCAGCAGGGCGGCGATGCTGCCGTCGGCGGAGCTTACGACTTCGGTACCGAACTGCAGGATGCCGCCTTTCTCGGCGTCCTTCTTGATCACCTGCACGCGCTGGCCGGCGGTCAGCAGTTCCCAGTCTTCGTCCTTCGCCTGCGGGAAGTATTCACGCAGCTCGTGCATGCGGTCGGCCTGACTGAGCATCAGCTGGCCCATGAGGTAGGTGCTGAGCGGTAGGTTGTCCAGGCCGGCATTGGTCATCGGACCGATGTTGTCGGTGGTCAGGGCGCTGAACATGTCCAGCAGCGAGCCGTTCTTCAGGAACTTGGTGGAGAAGGTGGCGAAGGGCCCGAACAGCAGCACTTTCTGGCCATCGATCACGCGGGTGTCCAGGTGCGGCACGGACATGGGCGGCGAGCCGACCGAGGCCTTGCCATAGAGCTTGGCCTGGTGCTGGGCGACGACCTCGGGGTTTCGGGTGACCAGGAACTGGCCGCCCACCGGGAAGCCGGCATAGCCTTCGGCTTCCGGGATGCCGGACTTCTGCAGCAGCTTGAGGGCGCCACCGCCGGCGCCGATGAAGACGAATCTGGCCTTGACGCTGGTTTGTGCCTCGTTGTTGCCGAGGTCGGCCACGGTAACGGTCCAGGTGCCGTCATCGTTGCGCTTGATGTCGCGCACTTCGTGCTTGAGGTTCAGCTTGACCTTGTCGCTTTGGGTCAGGGAGCCGATCAGCTGGCGGGTGATCTCGCCGAAGTTCACGTCGGTGCCGATGGCCATGCGGGTGGCGGCGACCTTCTGCTCGGCCGGGCGGCCTTCCATCGCCAGGGGTACCCACTGTTTGATCTGATCGAAGTCCTCGGAGTACTCCATGCCACGGAACAGCGAGCTGTGCTGCAGGGCGGCGTGGCGCTTCTTGAGGAAGGCGATGTTGTCATCACCCCAGACGAAGCTCATGTGCGGCACGCCGTTAATGAAGGACTTCGGGTTGCTCAGCACGTTGCGCTCGACCTGGTAGGCCCAGAACTGTTTGGAAATCTCGAAGGATTCGTTGATCGCCACGGCCTTGCTGATGTCGATGCCGCCGTCTGCGGTTTCCGGCGTGTAGTTCAGCTCGCAGAAGGCGGAGTGGCCGGTGCCCGCGTTGTTCCAGGGGTTGGAGCTTTCCGCCGCGACCTGGTCCAGGCGCTCGTAGATATCGATGGTCCAGCCCGGCTCCAGTTCGTGGAGATAGGTGCCGAGGCTGGCACTCATGATGCCGGCGCCGATCAGCAGCACGTCGACGGACTTCTCCGGCTCGGGTTGCTTGGCACAGCCGAGCACCGTGATGCACAGGAGTCCTAGGAGGAGTTTTTTCATGGGACTGTCCCTTTCTGTTTCTCGAAAGGGGCGGTGCGCAGGCAAGTGTCGTGCCGGAAACGGGGAATAGCCCTGAATCGTTTCACTTGGCGGGATGCAAGGGCCTGGAAGCACGCGAACGTGGCGGGAATCCGCCCTTTACCGATCGGTGAGGGTGCCGAAAGGGCGATTTTCCGCCCTCAGCCCTTCTTATGCAGCCAACTGAGAAAGCCGCCTTTCCTGATTGCCTGGGGTTTCTGCAGCAGCAGGTTGCGACTGGCCTGCTCGCGGAAGGCGCGTAGGCGGGTGAGGGCAGCGCGGATTTCGATGCGTTCCTCCAGGCAGCTACGGATTGCGTCCCGCTCGATGCGGTAGAGCATGCAGGAGGTGAGCGCGGTGAATCGCGCCTGGGACGGTGCATCGTTGGCGATGCCTTCTTCACCGAGGATTTCGCCTGGCCCCATGCGACCGGCCTCGATCATGCCAGCCCCGTCCGGCACCGCCGCCGAGATGACGCCGGTGCCTATCACCAGCAGGCCATCGGAAACCTCGCCGACATCCAGCACCACCTGGCCGGCGGAGAAGGCCAGGGGCGCCATGACCTGGCTGAGTTCGTCCTTCTCCTCGCTGCTCAAGGCGCGGAAAATCTTCACGTCTTCCAGCAGAAGGCGCGGCCGCGACCAGGGCTGGGGCACGCTATCGCTGCTGAAGGTTATGCCGGTGGCTTCGAGATGGCGGTGCGCCAGGTCGTACATCAGGTTACGGACTTCGGTCTTGTTCTCGCCGGTGCGGATGAAGCCGCTGGCTTCGTACTCCACGGACTCCAGGTCCGAGCTCTTGATCGCTACCTTGGGCTTGGGGTTGGTGAGCAGCGCACTGATGCCCTGCACCGTTTTTTCCAGGGCATCCAGCACCCGGCGAGGTCGCACCTGGGTGGGGACCCTGAGGCTTATGGACACGCCCGTCAGCTCATAGGGGCGGCTGAAGTTGTGGACTTTGGTCTTGGCCGCAACCGAGTTCGGAATCACCACCGTGCTGCCCTGGCTGGTGAGCAGGTGGGTGGCGCGCCAGTCGATTTCCACCACTTTGCCTTCGGTACCGTCGATGGAAATCCAGTCATCCAGCTGGTAAGGCTTGGTGGTGTTCAGGACGATGCCGGAGAACACATCGCTCAGGGTGCTCTGCAGGGCCAGGCCGATGACGATGGCCATGACCCCGGAGGTGGCCAGCAGGCCTTTCACCGGCAACTGCATCACATAGGCCGCCGCCGCCACCACCGCCACGAGGAAGATCACCGCGCCCAGCAAGTCCTGCAGCAGGCGCCCGGCATGGCCGATGCGCGGCATCAGCAGGCCCAGCACCACGGTCAGGGTGCGGGCGCCGTACAGCCACCAGACGATTTCCAGGGCAGTGGCCATCAGGTTGAGTGTGGTGTCCGTCCAGGGCGGCGGCTGCAGTGGGTTCAACCCGGCATCGATGATCAGGGCGCTGAACAGCAGGAAGAGCACGGAGCGGCAGAGCACCCGCCAGGTGCGTTGCTCGATGGGAATGATGCGCCAGACCAGCAGGTCGAGCAGCAACAGGGCGACGCCGAAAACCAGCGGGTGGTTCTGAATGAATGCGAGCATGAATTCCCTTCCGCGAGTGAGTGCGCATCACGTTAGCAGAGCTCGCCATCAGGCTGAATTATCCTGTGGGGACGATTGAATTAGCTGTGTCTGCGTTATGCGTTGAAGGTCCTGGAATCCCTTGTAGGAGCTGGCGTGCTAGCGAATGGCGGCGTTTCGCTGGCAAGCCAGCTCCTACAAGGCTCTTGGCCCGATGGTAAATCTCTCGCAACCGCTCACGCAGGCATAGCGAATTCATTCGCGAAAGCAATGTGCCCGTTCAATCCCGCTTCGGAATGCCCAGGCCGCGCACCACTGCCGGTCGCGCGAGGAAGGCATCGAGCACGCGCTTGACGTTGGCAAACCGCTCGAACTGCACCAGTTCGCCTGCCTCGTAGAAGCCGATCAGGTTGCGCACCCAGGGGAAGGTGGCGATATCCGCAATGCTGTACTGACCGCCCATGATCCAGTCCCGGCCTTCGAGGCGCTGGTCGAGCACCGCCAGCAACCGCGCCGACTCTTGCACATAGCGGTCGAGGGGGCGCTTGTCCTCGTAGTCCTTGCCGGCGAACTTGTTGAAGAAACCCACCTGGCCGAACATCGGGCCGATGCCACCCATCTGGAACATCAGCCATTGGATGCATTCATAACGCCCGGCAGCGTCCTCTGGAATCAACTGGCCGGTCTTGTCGGCCAGGTAGATGAGGATGGCGCCAGACTCGAACAGCGGCAGCGGACGGCCATCCGGGCCGTTGGGGTCGATGATGGCGGGAATCTTGTTGTTCGGATTGAGGGAGAGGAACTCCGGCGACATCTGGTCATTGCGCTCGAAACTCACCAGGTGCGGCTCGTAGGGTAGGCCGGTCTCCTCCAGCATGATGGAGACCTTGACGCCATTGGGCGTCGGCAGGGAGTAAAGCTGCAGCCGGTCCGGCTGGGTCGCGGGCCACTTGCGAGCGATGGGGAAAGCCGACAATTCACGCATGGGGACTTCCTGTTCGAGATTTAAGGGCGAATGGGCAACCTTACCTGTCGATTGCCGAAGAGTGGAAGGCTCAATCGCGATCCGGCGCCCCCAGCGGGAACAGCGGTCGATACATGCGCGCTTCGTCCACCACGCGGGCGAACGAGGGGCGAGTCAGCAAGCGCTGCCGATAGGCCCGGACGTTGCCGAACGACCCAGCAATGGGGTGTACCCAGTCTGCATAGAACAGCGCCGGCGCCGCTGCGCAGTCGGCGAGGCTGAACGTTTCGCCTGCCGCCCAGGTTCGCCCTGCAAGCTTCTCTTCCAGCCAGGCGTAACTGCGCTCCAGCAGACCCTTCGCTTCCGCTACGCCAAGCGCGTCGCGCTGCTCTGCCGGGCGCAGGCTATCGAACACCGGCTTCTGCATCGGCGTCATCACATACAGGTCGAAGAAGCGATCCAGCATCCGCACCTCAAGCGCGGCTTCCGGCCCCGCGGGGATCAGCGTCACCGACCCGCCATGATGCTGCTGCAGGTACTCGATGATGATGCTCGACTCCATCACCGGCCGCTCGCCGTCCAGCAGCAACGGAAACCGCCGGAGCGGCCAGAGGCGTTGGAATTCGTCGGCGGTAGTCGCGTCATCCGGTGACATCAAGCGCATGCGGAAGGGAGTGTCGTTCTCGTAGAGCGCAATCAGGACCTTCTGGCAGTAGGACGAGAAGGGATGGGCGAACAGTTGCAGGGACATGGGCGACTCCTGTTGAAGTTGGGATTCGCTAGCTGGTCGATTGCCATTCGAGGAAATCGACAGGTTCCGGCTGTTGTAGAAAGACAACGTTGTCCCTGCAAAGGGTAGGCACCTATGGTACCGAGGGAGCGCTGTCAGCTTGATGAAAGAGTCGTCCGGTATCTTGCCTGTCGCCGGTGACACGATTGCCGGGTGTTATCTCTCCTCTATTGCGTGGTTCCAGCGGCGGCCCAGGCCACAAGCCTGCGGCCTGTCGCTGTGCAGGCCCGGGGCGAATCAATCGTCCCGCGTCAGCACTTCCAGCAATTCGATCTCGAACAGCAGGTTGGAGTTCGGCTTGATATGGGCGCCGACTTCGCGCTCGCCATAGGCCAGGTGCGCCGGAACGAACAGCTTGCGCTTGCCACCGACCTTCATGCCCATCAGGCCGATGTCCCAGCCCTTGATGACACGCCCGGTACCGATCACGCACTGGAAGGGCTTGCCGCGGCTGTAGGACGAATCGAACTCGGTGCCGTCTTCCAGGGTGCCGCGGTACTGGGTAGTGATCAGGGCGCCCTTGACCACTTCCTTGCCGTTGCCCAGCTGGATATCGGTTATCTGCAGTTCGTCACTCATGGGATGTGCTCCTTGGTTCGTCGGTCGGGTCCGGCCATTTGCGCGCAGCCTTTTCGCAGGATCGGGTGCGCCGGTCAAGCCACGGCGTGATTCGTCGACGACAGAAAAGCCCGGCTTCATGGGGGCTTCGTGCAATTTGCATGAGAGTTGGACGGAGAATCGTGCAAGTCACCCGCAGACGGTCGGGCGCGTGCGTTCCATATGCCTGATTCGCAAGGACATTACCTGAAGCAGCAAACGGGCACGACGACTGCAGGGGACAAGGTCCGAAAACCCAACACCCGACAGGAGTTTCCGAATGAAGCTGCCATTCACTGCCTTTTATGATGCCTTTCCGCAGCACCATGTAGTTGTGAAGCCCCGGCCAGACGGGTCCTTGTTGCTCACGCTGACCGGACAGGACGGCGAATCGCTCTGCAAGGCCGTCGACAATGAAGCCTTCTACAGCGACGCGCGCGTGCGCCAGGTGATCCGGGAACTGCAGCGGGACATGAAGCTGGACGCGGGCGAGGTGCACTGGCACGACAAGGGCATCGACTGGGTGTCGCTCGATCTGCCTACCTATCAGGGCGGGCCCATTCACATGACGGCGGCCAAGACGCTGGTGGCGCGGCGCAAGCTGGAGCCCAGGCAACAGGCTCGTCGAACCCCCGTAGCCTAAACAACTCCGGCGGATGAAAGGAGCGGTGCGACCCGCTCCTTTTTTGTGGCTTAGCCACGCTTTGCTTTTTCGGCGAGTTCCTTCTGGGCGACCGCTTCGTTTGCCTCGTGTTGCTGTTTCTCGATCTGCGCAAGGCGCTTCTCGTAGCGGGAGATGGTGCGGTCGCCGCCGCCGGATGCCATGGCCGAACCAGCGGAAAGGGCGACGGCCAGCAAGGTTGCGGAAGTGATGAGCTTTTTCATGGAATGTCTCCTGTTGAGATCAAGGGTTGGGGTATCCAGAGCTTTCTCCGAATGCGGTACTGCCATCCTTGACGCGGTCAGCAGGCTTCCTGGTCGTCGGCTCTTGCCAAGCATCCATGGAGCCCTGCGGACCTGAATAAAAGCCCCGCGGCGAGGAGCTCTGACCCGCGGGGAAAACTGCCGGCCGGGGCAGGCCGGGCAAGGGAGGAGAGGGTCACGCCTGGGGCTGCCAGCCGCCGCCAAGGGCCTTGTAGATGGCGACGATGCCGCGATAGACCTCGACTTCGGCCTGGGCCTGGGCGTCTTCGGCGGCCAGGCGCTCGCGTTCGGCGTCCAGCAACACGAGGAAGTCCACAGTGCCTTCGCGATAGCGGGTTGCGGCCTGTTCGGCGGCGGCGCGGGTGGCTTCCGACTGGCGCACCAGGGAAACCAGGCGCTGCTGGCGCTTGCCGTAGTCGCTGAAGGCGTTCTCGGACTCTTCCAGGGCCAGCAGGACCTGCTGCTCATAGTTGGCCAGGGCGCCCTCGGCATCGGCCTCGGAGGCGCGGATCTGCGCCCGGACGCTGCCGAGGTCGAAGGCGGCCCAGGAGATGGTCGGTGCCACCGCCCAGGCCCGCGCGGCGGAGGAGCCGATCTGCGAGCCGCGTCCGGCGGTGAAGCCGAGGAAGCCCGACAGGCTCACGCGCGGGAACAGGTCAGCCGTGGCCACGCCCACACCGGCGGTGGCGGCAGCCAACTGACGCTCGGCGGAGCGCACGTCGGGGCGGCGGCGCAGCAGTTCGGCCGGGTCGCCGATGGGCAGGGCCTTGCCGATCACCGGCAGCGGCTTGGCCGAGAGGTCAACGGCAAGCTGTTCCGGCCGTTGGCCAAGGAGGGTGGCGATGCGGTTGCGGGCGCGCACTTCCTCGGCCTGGAGCTGCGGCAGGCTGGCTTCGGTGGCGGCCAGGCGGCCGTCGGCGCGCAGCACGTCGAGCTCGCTGCCGACACCGGCGTCGCGCAGTTGCTCGGTGAGGCCACGGGATTCGCGCTGATTCTCCAGGTTCTCGCGGGCGATGCGTTCGCGCAGCTGGGCACCGCGCAGGTTGCCGTAGGCGTCCACCAGTTCGGCGATCAGGCTGACCTGCAGCTGTTGCAGGTCGGCCTCGGCCACGCCTATCTCGGCATCGCTGGCTTCGATCTGGCGCTGGATGCGGCCGAACAGGTCGAGCTCCCAGGCCATGTCCAGGCCCAGGTCGTAGCGTTCGGCATTGACCCGCTCCTCGGTGACGCCGGGCTGCTGGCCCTTGCCGATCTCGGCGCTGGCGCCGGCGGTGACCACCGGCAACTGGTCGTTGCCGACGTCGTCGCGGATGGCGCGGGCGGCTTTCAGGCGGGCGAAAGCCACGCGCAGTTCACGGTTTTCCTTGAGCGACTGCTGCACCAGTTGGTTCAGGGTCGGGTCGTCGAACTGCTGCCACCAGACGCTCTCGAAACGACCGCGATCGGCCTTCACGGCATCCGCCGAGGCGAGCCGCGCGGGCTCGGTGTCGGGGGCCTTGTAGTCCGGGCCCACGGCACAGGCGGAAAGGGCCAGTGCCAGCAGGGCGGGGGCGAAAGCCTTGTGCATCATGCGTGTGCTTCCTTCAGTTGCGGGGCGCGGGCGGCCTTGCGCGCTTCGCGCTTTTCGACGAATCCGCGGATCAGGACATAGAACACCGGGGTCAGCAGCAGGCCGAAGAAGGTCACGCCGATCATCCCGCTGAACACCGCGACGCCCATGGCATGGCGCATTTCGGCGCCGGCACCGGAAGACAGCACCAGGGGCACCACGCCCATGATGAAGGCGATGGAGGTCATCAGGATCGGGCGCAGACGCAGGCGGCAGGCTTCCAGGACGGCAGCGACGCGGTCCAGGCCTTCTTCCTGTTTCTCCTTGGCGAACTCGACGATGAGGATGGCGTTCTTGCACGCCAGGCCCACCAGAACGATCAAGCCGATCTGCGTGAAGATGTTGTTGTCGCTACCGGCCAGGATCACCCCGGTGATGGCGGAGAACAGCACGGTCGGCACGATCAGGATCACCGCCAGCGGCAGGCTCCAGCTCTCGTACTGGGCGGCCAGCACCAGGAAGGCCAGCAGCACGCAGAGCGGGAAGATGAAGATCGCGGTGTTGCCGGCGAGGATCTGCTGGTAGGTCAGGTCCGTCCACTCGTAGGTCATGCCGTTGGGCAGCTCTTCGTCCAGCAGCTTGGCGATCGCCGCCTCGGCCTGGCCGGAGCTGTAGCCGGGCGCGGCTGCGCCGTTGATCTCGGCGGTGATGAAGCCGTTGTAGTGCATCACGCGATCAGGCCCTGCGCTGTTCTCCACCTTGACGAAGGTGGACAGCGGGATCATCTCGCCACGGTTGTTGCGCACCTTCAGCTGGCCGATCTGCTCGGGCTCCAGGCGGAACTGCTGGTCGGCCTGGACGTTGACCTGGTAGGTACGGCCGAAGCGGTTGAAGTCGTTGGCGTACAGCGAACCCAGGTACACCTGCATGGTGTCGAAGATGTCGCTGATGGCCACGCCGTGGGTCTTGGCTTTCTCGCGGTCGATGGCGGCATCCACCTGGGGCACGTTGACCTGGTAGCTGGTGAACACCGACATCGGGTTCAGTTCCGGCAGTTGGCGTGCCTTGGCGATGATGTTCTGGGTCTGCTTGTACAGCTCCTCGTAGCCCAGGTTGCCACGGTCCTCCACCTGCAGGCGGAAGCCGCCGATGGTGCCCAGACCCTGTACCGGGGGCGGCGGGAAGATGGCGATGTAGGCGTCCTGGATATCCGCGAACTGCTTGTTCAGCTCGGCGGCGATGGCGCCAGCCGACATGGAGGGGTCCTTGCGCTCATCGAAGGGCTTGAGCGGGGTGAACACGATGCCGCTGTTCGGGCTGTTGGTGAAACCGTTGATGGACAGGCCCGGGAAGGCCACGGTGTTTTCCACGCCCGGGTGCTTGGAGGCGATCTCGGACATGCGCTTGATCACCGCTTCGGTGCGATCCAGGGTGGCGGCATCCGGCAGTTGCGCGAAGGCGACCAGGTACTGCTTGTCCTGTTGCGGCACGAAGCCGGCCGGGGTGCTGGAGAAGCCCAGGTAGCCGAGTCCCAGCAGGCCGGCATAGATGAACATGGCGATGCTGCTGCCCCGCAGGACGCGGCGCACGGTACGGACGTAGCCGCCGCCAGCGCGTTCGAACATGCGGTTGAACGGGTTGAACAACCAGCGGCCGAACAGCGTATCGAGCACGCGGGAGAAGCGGTCCTTCGGTGCGTGGTGGTCTTTCAGCAGCACGGCGGCCAGGGCCGGGGACAGGGTCAGCGAGTTGAAGGCCGAGATCACCGTGGAAATGGCGATGGTCAGGGCGAACTGCTGGTAGAACTGCCCGGTGAGGCCGGAGATGAAGGCAGTGGGCACGAACACGGCGCACAGCACGAGTGCAGTGGCGATGATCGGGCCGGTCACTTCCTTCATGGCCTGGCGGGTGGCTTCCACCGGTGACTTGCCGAGTCCGATGTTCCGCTCGACGTTTTCCACGACGACGATGGCGTCGTCGACCACGATGCCGATGGCCAGCACCAGGCCGAACAGCGACAGGGCGTTGAGCGAGAAGCCGAACAGGTGCATCACCGCGAAGGTGCCGATCAGCGACACCGGCACGGCGGCCAGCGGGATGATCGAGGCGCGCCAGGTCTGCAGGAACAGGATCACCACCAGTACGACGAGCACGATGGCTTCGAGCAGGGTGTGAACCACCGCCTCGATGGAGCCGCGCACGAAGATGGTCGGGTCATAGACGATTTCGTAGTCCATGCCCTGGGGGAAACTCTGCTTCAGTTCGGCCATGCGCTCACGAACGGCGTCGGAGATTTCGATGGCGTTGGAGCCGGGACGCTGGAACACCGGAATCGCCACGGCTGGCTGATTGTTCAGCAGCGAGCGCAGGGCGTACTGGTTGGAGCCCAGCTCGACGCGGGCGATGTCCTTCAGACGCGTGATCTCGCCGTCGTCACCGGCCCGGATGATGATGTTCTCGAACTCTTCCTCGGTGACCAGGCGGCCCTGGGTGTTGATCGACAGCTGGAAGCTGTTGCCGGCATCGGACGGTGGCGCGCCGAGGGCGCCTGCGGCGACCTGGCGGTTCTGCTCGCGAATGGCGTTGACCACATCGGTGGCGGTCAGGTTGCGCGAAGCCACCTTGTTCGGGTCGAGCCAGACACGCAGGGAGTAGTTGCCCATGCCGAACAGCTGCACGTCGCCCACGCCATCCAGCCGCGCCAGCTCGTCCTTGACATTGAGCGCCGCGTAGTTGGACAGGTAGAGCATGTCGTAGCGGTTATCCGGTGAGGTCAGGTGCACCACCATGGTCAGGTCCGGAGAGGCCTTGTCCACGGTCACGCCGAGCCGCTGCACCTCGGTTGGCAGGGTGGGCATGGTGCGTGTCACGCGGTTCTGCACCTGCACCTGGGCGTTATCCAGGTCGGTGCCCAGGGCAAAGGTGATGGTCAGGGTCAGCTTGCCGTCGTTGGTCGCCTGGGAGGACATGTAGAGCATGCCTTCCACGCCGACGATGGCTTGCTCCAGCGGCGAGGCGACGGTTTCACCGATCACCTTGGGGTTGGCGCCGGGGAAGTTGGCGCGCACCACCACCGTCGGCGGTACCACTTCCGGGTATTCGCTGATGGGCAGCTGGAACAGCGAGATGGCGCCGCCGATCAGGATCAGCAGCGACAGCACGGCGGCGAAGATCGGCCGCAGGATGAAGAACTGGGAGAAATTCATGGCGTGCTACCTCAGCCGCGCGGGCCGACGGAAGGTTTGGCGTTCTGCTCGGCTACCCGTGGGGCGTCGCGGCCTTCCACGGATTGGCGCAGGCGGGCCAACTGGTCGAGGGTGGATTCGTCGGCCATGGGCACGGCTTGCGGTTCCACTGGCGCGCCGGGCATGGCGCGCTGCAGGCCGTTGACCACGATCGTTTCGCCCTTGACCAGGCCGTTGCGCACGATGCGCAGGCCTTCCAGCTTTGGCCCCAGTTCGATGGCGCGGTAATTCACCTTGTTGTCTTCACCCAGCACCAGGACGAACTTCTTGCCCAGGTCGGTGCCGATGGCTTCGTCCTTGATCAGCGCTGCCGGGTAGGTCTCGCTGCCCACCAGCTTGATGCGGGCGTAGAGGCCGGGGGTGAACTTGCCGTCCTTGTTGTCGAACACGGCGCGGCCACGGATGGTGCCGGTGCGCGGGTTGACCTGGTTGTCGAGGAAGTCCAGCTGGCCCAGGTGCGGGTTGCCGGTTTCGCTGGACAGGCCCATGTACACCGGGCTGGCGGCGCGGGTGTCGGAGCCGGTCTTGCGGGCCAGTTCCACGTACTTGAGGAAGGCGCGTTCGTCGGCGTCGAAGTAGGCGTAGACCTTGTCGGTGGAGACCACCGAGGTCAACAGCGATTGGCTGGCGTTGACCAGGTTGCCTTCGGTGATTTCGGCACGGCTGACGCGACCGTCGATGGGCGCGGTCACGCGGGTGAAGCTGAGGTTGAGCTTGGCGTTGTCCAGTTCGGCCTGGGTGGCGGCGACCGCGGCCTGGGCTTCGGTGGCAGCGCTGGCGCGAGCGTCGGCCAGTTCGGCGGAAATGGCATTGCTCTGGCGCAGGCGCTCGCCACGGCGGGCTTCGTTGGCGGCACGGTTCTGGTTGGCGCGGGCTTGCTGCAGCTGGGCTTCCAGGCGCTTGACCTCGGCCTCGAAGGGACGCGGGTCGATCTGGAACAGCAGGTCGCCTTTCTTCACCAGGCTGCCTTCATCGAAAGCCACCCGGTCGATGTAGCCGGAGACGCGCGGGCGGATTTCCACGGACTCCGGAGCTTCCAGGCGGCCGGTGAATTCGTCCCATTCGTTGAGGGGCTGTTCGATCACTTCGGCGACGCTGACCTTGGGGGCCGCTTGGTTGAGTGTGGCTTCCGGTGCCTTGCCGCAGGCTACCAGTACCACCGCCGCCGCGAGGGTAAGAGGGTAACGCCAGAGGTTCTTCTGTATTGCTTCCATGGGACAGCTCCGCCAATTGGTTTTATGAATGGGCGGAGTCTGCGTGCGGAGATTCGACCAGACGAATCGAACACCCTGAAGGTGACTATTACTGGAAGTGATTGATCAGGGTGGGGTTATGGAGATGTTGATGGTCCGGAGGTGGATCAGGAATCGTAGGGGCGATTTCAATCGCCAAGGGAGGCGGAGCATCCCCTGAGCGACTGATGGGCAGACCTTCGGCCTGCTTGGCGAATGAATTCGCTGTGTCTGCGTTAGCTTTTGCGAGAGATTTCCCATCCGGCCAAGTGCCTTGTAGGAGCTGGCTTGCCAGCGAAACGCCGCCATTCGCTG